>NZ_JFHO01000101.1:0-42774 GCF_000724705.2 Acidiphilium sp. JA12-A1 | reverse complement strand
GGTTTGGCATGGGCGAGATCACCGGCCTTGTGCCCTGCCTGGTGAGGAAGGCGCGGAGGTCATCGGCGTCGTAGGCCTTGTCGGCGATCAGGTCTTCTGGCGGTGGCATGGTGGGGAGAAGCGCTCGGGCGCCACTGATATCGGAGGCCTGTCCCGGCGTCAGGAGGACGGCGGCGATGCGCCCCAGGTCATCCGCGACGGCGTGGATCTTGGTCGTCCGTCCACCCCTCGACCGGCCGATGGCCTGGCTTTGCGCCCCCCTTTACCGCCCGCGGCCGCGCGATGTGCCCGAACCGAGGTGCTGTCCACCATGGCGATGCGCGGGGGATCCGCGCAGGCGACAAGGGCCGCGAAGATCTCCTGCCAGAGGCCACGCTGGCTCCAGCGGTTGAACCGGTTGAACACCGTGGTCCGCGGCCCATAAGCCTCCGGAAGTGCGCGCCACCGCAAGCCCTCGCGAAAGCGATGCAGGATGCCACTCAGAACCCGGCGATCGTCCACCCGCGGTTTGCCGCCGAGCTTGGGCAACAGCGGCTCGATCGCAGCCCATTGCGCGTCGTTCAGCCAGAATAATTCCGCCATGATCCAAACCCTCCGTAGAGACTTGAATCAAAACTCCCGTAGTCATGGCAATAGGTACGGAACCTAGGGTCTCCTGACATCCATGGCGATCCTAGGTGCCGGAAGAGTGATCCTGGTCCAGAATAATTTTATATCAATAGGTTAAGCACGAAGACTTATCATTGAAATTAACTGCACAATCGACAAAATTCTGGCTGCGTTGACGGCTCACGATAAGTTGAAAGGCTGAAATTTCACTAACGGTGCGGGGGGTTAAGTTACTGATTTTTTAGTTGGATCTGTCTACCAAGCTGGCTGTGCGGGTTCGATTCCCGTCACCCGCTCCATTGATTTTGCAGGATTTTTCTGGCCGATCGTCGCCGGTCAGCTTGCCGCCACGCCCCGCTCTGCGGGCGGCAATTCCTGTCGCTACCAATTGCAGGTTGCCGTGAAATTGAATGCATTCAGGGAGGTGTTGTCGCCTCTGCGGCTGATATAGACGAGCCGGCCTTTCCAGCCGTGCTGGGTGCGGAGGGTCAGTCCGAGCCCGGTGTCGAGGGTTGCGCTTGGCGCCGCTTGGGCGCTCACCGGCATGGTCTCGGTGCCGAGAGTCTCGGTGGAAGCGAGCAGGCGGTTGCCGAGATAGGACGTGCCGCCGACCTCGATCCAGGGCTCGAGATCGAGCCCGAAGGTCCTGATCTGGTACCCGGCTCTGGCGCCCGCGCCGATCGCACCGAGATCGTTGCCTTGCCGACCATAGGCAAGATCGAGCAAGCCGGCGCCATGTTCAGCGAAACCTTCCTGGGACACGTGCAGATAGCGTGCGGCAACGAAAGGCCTGATGAAGCCGCGGTCAATATGATCGGTGTAACTGGCGTTGACGCCGGAACCCAGAAACCATCCATGGCCGGTTCCCGTTGCAACCAGACCGCTCGGCGCGAGGCTGCGGCGGGAATTCACGCCGAGATGGCCGAGGCCCAGCGTCAACGCGATCCGCCATGGACCGTGCCGATAGATCCCGTATTCGGAGAGGCTGATCTGGCGGTTTGAGATCTGCTGGTAGGCGGTGTTGCTGCTGCTGGCGGTGCCGGCGACAGCGACGCCGAGAAGGAAGCCGGGCCGGATCCGGGCTCCATAGCCGATGATGGCGCCCCCGTCGGTGATATTCCCGTTATTGGCCTGGCCGAAGCTGCCCAATCCGTGAAGCCAGAAGCCTTTCCGCGAGGCGAGGACCGCATCCGTCGTGTCCAGGATGTCCTGATTGATGATGTAGGCATTGCCGGCGACGCCGCTGCCCGAGGAAAAGGCGAGAGGGCCGACGTTCAGGCTGAGATAGACATTGTCGGCGGTGTACTGGACCTGCGGCAAGAGATAGCTGGCGAGCGCGGAATTGTAGGCGACGGTTGAGAATTGTCCCGAGACACCGCCGCCGGAATGGACGATGTCGTAGCGCGAGCCGGGGCGGTAGATGCCGGAATCGGCATTGACGGCGAGGCCGCCGGCGAGCTGGACGGAGCCCGTCACGGCGAGCTGGCTGTAGCTGATGCCGGGCGCCTGATCGTTGGGGGTGATCTCGATCGAGAGCGTGCTGGCAGGGTTCTGAGCGTAGTTGCCCGTGACGGTCATGACGCCGATGGTGCCGCCAGGGGCGACAATGCCGCCATTGTTCGCGACATCGCCGGCGATGGTGCCGTGACCACGCAGAATGGCGCTGGCATCGACGGTGACCCTGGCGTGCAGAACGGTGCTGACATGGATGCTGTCTCCGACCTCGAAAAGACCATTCGCGACAGTGACAACGGGCGCGCTGCCGGTTCCCGTGTTGGTCTGGCTCGTGGCGTTGTCGATCACCGTGCCTCTGGTGGTGAGGGTTCCGGCGAGGTTGAGCGTTCCGGTCAAGGTCAGGGCATTGGCGGTGGTCGGGTCGAGAGAGGTTCCGGCCGGGCCGGCAAGGCTGCCACCGGTGTTGGCGACATCGATCAGGCGCGCCGTGCCGAACGGCGACATGGCACCGAGCGTGCCGCCGCTACTCAGCAAGAGATTGCCGCCTGCTGCGCCGAGGGCCGAGTCATTCGACACCAGCAGGGTACCGCCCGTGATGCTGGTATTGCCGGCGTAGGTGCTGGTTCCGGCGAGGGTGGTCGTGCCGCCGGCAAGTTGAAGCCCGCCGGTGCCTGCGATGGTGCCGGCGAAGGTGCCGCTGCCGTTGCTGATGATCAGGTTGTTGGCGCCGAGGGCGACGGTGCCGGCGCCGGAGCCGGTCAGGGCGGCAATGGTCTCATTGCCCGATGCGCCGGAGATATCGAACCTGCCGTTATCGATGACGCTGGAAGAGCTGGCGATGGAGCTGGCGCCGGCCAGGGCCAGCGTGCCCGCCGTGATGCTGGTATTGCCGGCATAGGTGCTGGTTCCGGCGAGGGTTTCGGTGCCGCCTGTCAGGACAAGGCCTCCCCTTCCGGAGATGTTCCCGGAGAAGGTGCCGCTTGCACTGGTCAGGGTCAGGGTCTGGTTGCCGAGATATACGGTGCCGGTCCCGGTGAGACCGGCAACGGATGCACCATGGCTGGTGGCTGAAATATCGAAGGTGCCATTGTCAACGACGCCGGATGAATCGGCAATTGCGCCACCAGGGCCAAGGCTCAGGGTGGTTGCGTTGCCGATCGTTGTCGTGCCCGAGTATGTGTTGGCTCCAGCAAGAGTCAGCTGGCCGAGGCCATAGACCATGAGGTTTCCGGTTCCGGAGACCGGCTGCGATATGCTCGTGTCGAAGGTATTCGTGTCGATGGATCCGCCGCCGGCCGCGAGCACGATGGCGTTTCCGCTCGCAAGATCGAAAGTGTTGGAAAACTGAAGAGTTCCGCCGTTGAAGGTGAGGCTGCTGCCCGCCGCGCCCAGGCTGCCTGCCGCCGAGATGGATAACGTGCCCGCATCGATTGTCCACGGTGTTACCGCAGAGGTGGAGCCCGTCAGGGCCCAGGTGCCGTTGCCGGTCTTCCGGTAGGCGGAAAAGCCGAGATATTGAGATCCGATCGTCGACGTATCGAAGCTGTCGTTCACCGTGCCGCCCAGGATAAGGGCGTTGGTTCCGGCTGTGGCGTTCACATCGCCGATGATATTGGAACCCGTGCGGATCTCCAGAGAATTCGTGCCGCCCGTGAACTGAATGGCTTCGGCGCGCGTGCTGCCGTTCCCGGACAGACCACCTGAAATCGTTCCGCTATTGATGATGGAGAGGTTTGTTCCGGTGATTGCGGCGCCACCATTGCCAACTGAACCATTCCCGCCCGTGCTGGCGCCGCCGATCCCGCCATTGCCACCGGAAATACTGCCGGAGTTGATTAGACTACCCCCATTGGTGAGGGCGGCTCCCAGTCCGCCATCTCCCCCCGCGCCGCCGCCGCCATTATCGGTGGTGCCGCCGAAGCCGCCTGTGCCGCCGGCAAGCTGCCCGGCATTGTCGAAGCTGCCGTCGCCCGTGAGAAGCAGCCCCACGCCACCGGACCCGCCACCGCCGCCGCCACCACCCGAGTTGCCGCCGGCATCGCCGCTGCCGCCATGACCGCCGGCCCCTCCGGTGATCGTGCCGGTCGTCGAGTTGCTGGAGCTTCCGCTCCCGGTCACAACGAGGCCTGACCCACCGGCGCCGCCGCCGCCGCCGCCTCCGCCTTCGAGAAGATTGAGCGTGCCGGTTCCGTCGGTTCCGGCATTGCCCGCCCCGCCGGCAACCGCGCCGGCGTTGTCGATCTGCGTGGCATTGCTGCCAACGGAACCGCCGCTACCGCCCGTGCCGCCGGGAGAAGTGCTGAGAATGGACAGCAGAAGGTTGCCGTTTCCGCCATTTCCACCGGCGCCGCCGATGCCATCGGACAAATTGACGCCGCCGCCCCCGCCGCCTCCGGCGCCCGTGCCCAGACCGTTAGTGACCACGCCGACGGCGCTTTGACTTCCTTGCACTCCAGCGGCTTGACCGGATGTCGGGGTTGTCGCGCCGCCGGTACCCCCCGCGCCGGCGGGCGCGAGACCGAGGGTTGCTGCGAGGCCGGAATTGATTCCTCCCCCTCCATCTCCACCGTTTGCCCAAACATATCCTGGTGCAAGGGTTAGAAGTGAAACGGATATTATAAAAAACGCGCGGAGGGCGATTTGGACAAATGATATTGTTGCAGCAGAATCTCGCAATGGACCAGAAGCGTGGACCGTATACTTAATCATGCTTATTCTCATTTTTCTGGACGAATTACATTAAATCAACATAATGAATTAATAATTATTTAATTTATTTTGATAAAATATTTCGGATTGTATCAAATTATTCTTGATCTGAACAATTTCAGACGGGGCGGGCCACAGTCACCGGCGCGTTCGTGCGTATTCGCTCAAGTAAATCCTGGATTTCCGGAGTCATTCATGATTGATGGCGATCGCCGCGATTTCAGAAGCTGGCGATGCGGACTGCACGAAATCTCTGCCCGTCATGAGCGTGGCGCTCGCCCGCGCGCCGGAAGGCCGCCGGCATGTCTTTTGCCTCGCGCAGAGCTGCCGGGATGCCGGGCGGATGGACGAGGAGGCGTGGTCTGCGCGACTCCGGGAGGCGCGCTGCTGCCGGCGGCGCGGGGACGACGGGGCGTTCCTGCGGAGCGCGTTGGCCGCTTGCGGTCAGCGCCCGCATCGGGCCGAGCCGCTCCATCACGTGGCCCGATACCATCGCGAACGCGGGCTGAACGTGGCCGCCGCGATGGTTGCCGGGGAAGGTCCGGCGCTGGATTGTCCCGCTGACGACAAGCGGTTCATCGACGGTTTCGTTTATCGGTGGGGCTTCGCGAGGAGTTGTCGAGCGCCGGGAACCATGGCCGCGATCCGGCGCGGCGGGCACGGGCGGATGCTGGAAAATCAATGATTTGGCGGCCTTTTTGTCCCTGAAATTCACCCGCGAATTTCAGGGGCGGGACACTGGCCCCGGCTCCTTGCCGAAGCGGCATGCCTCGTGCGGGGGACGGGCATGGATGCTGCCGAAATGGCCGTGCGGGCCACGCGCGCGGCATCCGGTCGGGCTGGCGCTCTTGACAGCAGGGCCGGGTCGTTGTGGAAGGCGGATGGACGCGCACGGTGTGCGGGCAGTCCGAGCCCGCAGGGGTGTAGCTCAATTGGCTAGAGCGCCGGTCTCCAAAACCGGAGGCTGGGGGTTCGAGACCCTCCACCCCTGCCAGCCGGAACCCGAGGGCCGGCGCCGGCAGCGATTCTTGTTTTTCGTGGAGCACTCAGACATTGGCGTTCAACCCGGCGAAGTTCTTGCGCGACGTGCGCAGCGAAGCGTCCAAGACCACCTGGCCTTCGCGCAAGGAGACACTGGTGACCACCGGTGTGGTGCTGGCGATGGTCGTGGTGACCATCGTCTTCTTCCTGGTGGTGGACCAGGTGATCGGGTTCGGCATGCGGCTGCTGTTCGGCGTCGGGAATTGAGGTAGGGTCATGGCAAAACGCTGGTACGTGCTGCATGTGTATTCCGGGTTCGAGAAGAAGATCGCGACCCAGATCATGGAAACCGCGGCCCAGAAGGGGCTGGCGGACCAGATCGAGCAGGTGATGGTCCCGGCCGAGGAGGTCGTGGAGATCCGCCGCGCCCAGAAGGTCAACGCCGAGCGCAAGTTCTTCCCCGGCTACGTGCTGGTGAAGATGGAAATGACCGACGACGCCTGGCACCTCGTGCGCGACATTCCGAAGGTCACCGGATTCCTCGGCACCAAGCTCAAGCCGACGCCGATTTCCGAGGCCGAGGCGCAGCGCATGCTGCAGCAGGTGCAGGAAGGCACCGAGCATCGCCGCCCCGCCGTGGTCTTCGAGATCGGCGAGCAGGTGCGCGTGGCCGACGGGCCGTTCACCAGCTTCAACGGCGTGATCGAGGATATCGACGAGGACAAGGGCCGGGTGAAGGTCTCGGTCTCGATCTTCGGGCGGTCGACGCCGGTCGAACTCGAATACGGGCAGGTCGAGAAACTCTGAACCTTTCTCCTCCGTCCTGCCGGTGACGGGGCATCACCCGGCCGGGTGATGCCGATCGCTGAACGGGTGGACGGAGCCGGGAGACGGGCATGGACGGTGCGACAGAGACGATCAGGGTTCCGGCGAACGGGCTCGAATTTGTCGTGGATTCAGCGGGTTCGGGGAAGAAGCTCGCGCTTTGCCTGCACGGGTTCCCGGAATCGCGCTTCTCCTGGCGGTTCCAGCTGCCGCTGCTGGCGAGCCTTGGCTACACCGCCTGGGCGCCGGATCTGCGCGGGTACGGGCACTCCTCGCGGCCGGAGGGGGTGGAGAATTATCGCATCTCGCATCTGCTGCGCGACGTCGCCGGGCTGATCGACGCGGCGAAGGCGCGCGGGATCGACGAGGGGGTGGTGCTGCTCGCGCATGACTGGGGCGGAGCGCTGGGCTGGCTGTTCGTGCTGAACGGGGTGCGGCCGGTCGAGCGGTTCATCGTGATGAACATGCCGCATCCGTACCTGTTCGCGCGCGGGCTCAGGACCTGGAAGCAGCTGCGGCGCTCCTGGTACATCTTCGGTTTCCAGATCCCCCGCTGGCCGGAGCGGGTGCTGGCGGCGAACCGGGCCGCCTGGATCGCGCGGGCGTTTCGCGGCGCCGCGATCGACAAGAGCCGGTTTCCCGACGAGGTGCTGGAGGTCTACCGGCAGAACGCGCTGATCCCCGGCGCGCTGACCGCGATGATCAACTGGTACCGGGCGAATTTCCGCAACCCGTTCCGCGGGCTCGCGCCGGCGAAGCGGCTCGCGGTGCCGACGCTGATGATCTGGGGCGAGCGGGATGTCGCGCTCGGCCGGGAACTGACCGAGGGGACCGGGGCGCTGGTGGACGACCTGACGCTGCGTTACCTGCCGGACGTGTCGCACTGGGTGCAGCAGGAGGCGCCCGAATCGGTGAACGCGATGATCCGGGCGTGGCTCACCGGCGCGCCGGTGCCGGAGCATCCGGCGGGGTGAGCGCGGCTCAGCGTTCGAGCAGGACGCCCTTGCTGGTGCCCTCGACCGCGACCTCGCCCGATTCGAGCAGGGTGAGGGTGCCGGCGCAGATGGCGATGGTGCCGAGGCCGGGCTTGTAGTCCAGCTCGGTGACCTCCCAGCGGATGCGGGCGTGCGCGCCCATCGGCACCGCGCGGCGGAAGCGGAAGCTGAACTCCATGCCGACGGTCGGGCCGAGACGGGCGAAATGCGCGGCGGTGAGGCCCATCATCCGCGCCGTGGTCTCGGTGCCGCTGACGATCAGCCCGCCATAGCGCGAGGCTTTCGCTTTCGCCTCGTCGTGATGCATCGGGTTGGTGTCGCCCACCAGCAGGGCAAAAGCCCGGGACGCACTTTCATGAAAAACGTGATCGGTCTCGAAACTGTGGCCGAGCTTCACCAATTCCGCCATGTTTTGGCCTTCCTCGCGTGTTCTTGTCCGCCGCATCGCACCGTGGCAGTGAAGTTGGACGTCACACCTGCCACAAGGTCCGGAAGGCGTCCATTCGATACCGCGCATCCCGCGCCCTATGATAGTCCGGGAGGTTGTTTTGCCGATCAAACCATTGAAAAAAGCCGTTCTTCCCGTTGCCGGCCTGGGGACGAGATTCCTCCCGGCCACCAAGGCGATTCCCAAGGAGATGTTGCCCGTCGTCGACAAGCCGCTGATCCAGTACGCGATCGACGAGGCGCGGGCGGCCGGGATCGAGCAGTTCTGCATGGTCACCGGGCGCGGCAAGACGGCGCTGATCGATCATTTCGACATCGCCTTCGAGCTGGAGGCGACGCTGGCCGAGCGCGGCAAGCAGGACGCGCTCGACATGCTGCACGAGGAGGTGATGGAGCCGGGCTCGATCGTGACGGTGCGCCAGCAGGTGCCGCTCGGGCTTGGCCACGCGATCTGGTGCGCGCGGGCCTTCATCGGCGACGATCCGTTCGCCATCCTGCTGCCGGACGACCTGGTGCTGAGCCAGACCCCCTGCCTCGGCCAGCTTGCCGACGCCTACCGGGCGACCGGGGGCAATGTCGTCGCCGTCGAGGAGGTGCCGATGGAGCAGGTGCACCGCTACGGCGTGCTCAAGACCGGGGCGACGGAGCGGAATCTGGTCGAGGTGAAGGGGCTGGTCGAGAAGCCGAAACGCGAGGAGGCGCCGTCGAATCTCTCGATCATCGGGCGCTACGTGCTGCTGCCGGAGGTGATCGGCCATCTGGCGCGGATGGAGCGCGGCGCCGGCAACGAGGTGCAGCTGACCGACGCGATGGCGAAGATGATCGGGGCGGCGCCGTTCCACGGGCTGAAATTCGAGGGGCGGCGGTTCGACTGCGGCGACAAGGCGGGCTATCTGGAAGCGCAGATTGCCTTCGGTCTGGTGCGTCCGGACCTGGGGCCGTCGATCCGTCACTTCCTGAAGGCTTATTCCGATGCATGACAAGACCGGTTTCTCGCATCAATTCCCCGCCAGCACGCTGCGCGAATACGATATTCGCGGCATCGTCGGCGAAACGCTGCACGAGACGGACGCCTTCGCGATCGGGCGAACCTTCGGCTCGATGGTCGCGCGCAAGGGCGGCAGCCGGGTGATCGTGGGCCGCGACGGGCGGCTCTCCTCGCCGGCGATGGCGCGGGCGGTGATCGCGGGACTGGTCGCCAGCGGCATGCAGGTGACCGATATCGGCTGCGGGCCGACGCCGATGCTGTATTACGCGGCGACCGTCGCCGAGGCCGATGGCGCGGTGATGGTGACCGGCAGCCACAACCCCTCGAACTATAACGGCTTCAAGATGATGCTCGGGCGCAAGCCGTTCTTCGGCGCGCAGATCCAGGAGCTCGGGCGGCTGGCGGCGGCGGGGAATGTGGAGCCGGAAGGCGAGGGTTCGGTCGAGGAAAAGGATGTCAGCGACGCCTATCTGGCCCGGCTGCTGGAGGACTGGGAAGGCGGCGACCGGATGCTCAACGTGGTGTGGGATACCGGCAATGGCGCCGCCGGCGAGATCGTCGCGCGGCTGGTGCAGGCGCTGCCGGGGCGGCACATGGTGCTGAACGCCGAGATCGACGGGCGGTTCCCGGCGCATCATCCGGACCCGACGGTGCCGAAGAACCTCGAGCAGCTGGTGGCCGCGGTGAAGAAGCAGGGGGCGGATATCGGCATCGCCTTCGACGGCGACGCCGACCGGATCGGCATCGTCGACGATACCGGCGAGATCCTGTTCGGCGACCAGTTCCTCGTGCTGCTGGCGCGCGACGTGCTGGCGGCGCATCCGGGGGCGATGATCATCGCCGATGTGAAGGCGAGCCAGGTGCTGTTCGACCAGATCGCCGCCGCGGGCGGCACGCCGCTGATGTGGAAGACCGGGCATTCGCTGATCAAGTCGAAGATGGCGGAGACCGGCGCGCCGCTGGCGGGCGAGATGTCCGGCCACATTTTCTTCGCCGACAAGTGGTACGGGTTCGACGACGCGATCTATGCCGCGATCCGCGTGCTGAACGCGGTGAACCGGAGCGGCGAGAGCGTTTCCGCCTTCCGCAAGAGCCTGCCGCAGGTGATCAACACGCCGGAGCTGCGCTTCGACTGCGCGGAGGACCGGAAATTCGAGGTGGTGGCCGAGGTGGCCGAGCGGCTGCGGGCGGATGGCGCCACCGTGTCGGAGACCGACGGGGTGCGGGTGACGACCGAGGACGGGTGGTGGCTGCTGCGGGCCTCGAACACCCAGGCCGTGCTGGTGGCGCGGGCGGAGGCGGGGTCGGCCGAGGGGCTAGCGCGGCTGAAGCAGATCCTCGCCTCGCAGCTCGCGGCCTCGGGCCTCGCGCCGGATTTCTCCGGCGCGAATTCCGGGCATTAAGCCACTGAAGTTCAAAGATTGACGATGCGCCCCCGGCCGGAACCGGGGGCGTTTTCGGTTCAGCGCGCGGGCAGCAGGCCGACGAGGCGCTCGGCTTCGGCGACGATCGGCTCGGCGATGGCCGCCGCACGGGCGGCGCCGGCCTGGAGCATGCGGTCGATCTCGGCGGGATCGGCGGCGAGGCGTCTGGTCTCGGCGCCGATCGGGGTGAGTTTCTGCACCGCGAGCTCGGTCAGCCGTTCCTTGAACGGGCCGAAGCCGCTGCCGGCGTGCTGGCGCAGCACCTCCTCGGCGGTGATGCCGGCGAGGGCGGCGTAGATGCCGACGAGGTTGCGGGCCTCGGGGCGGGAATCGAGCTGCGCCGGGCGTTCGGGCAGCGGTTCCGGGTCGGTCCTCGCGCGGCGGATCTTCTGGGCGATGGCGTCGGCATCGTCGGTGAGGTTGATGCGGCTCTGGTCCGAGGTGTCGGATTTCGACATTTTCCTGGTGCCGTCGCGCAGGCTCATGATGCGGGCGCTGCCGCCGATGATGCGCGGGGTGATGGCGGGGAAGAATTCCACCCCGTAATCGTGGTTGAATTTCTGCGCGATGTCGTTGGCGAGTTCGAGATGCTGGCTCTGGTCCTCGCCGACGGGCACCTCGGTCGCGTGATAGGCGAGGATGTCGGCGGCCATCAGGTTGGGATAGACGAACAGGCCGGTGGAGACGGCCTCGCGGTCCTTGCCGGCCTTGTCCTTGAACTGGGTCATGCGGTTGAGCCAGCCGAAGCGGGCGACGCAGTTGAAGATCCAGGCGAGGCGCGCATGGGCGTGCACCGCCGACTGGTGGAACAGGATGCTGCGGGCGGGGTCGATGCCGCAGGCGACGAGCAGGGCGGCGTTCACCCGCGTCTGCTGGCGCAGCGCCTCGGGCTCGACCCAGACGGTGAGCGCGTGCAGGTCGACCAGGCAGTAGATGCCCTCGTTGCCCTCCTGCAGCGCGACCCAGTTCTGGATCGCGCCGAGATAATTGCCGAGATGCGCGATTCCGGTGGGCTGGATGCCCGAAAATATGCGTGCCATGGCCGCTGTATCAGCGCGCTTCGGCGGCCCGGTCAAGCGCCGTTCAGGCGGGTTTGGGGCGGCGCAGGAGCAGGCGCAGCTCGGCCGGGCGGATGGCGCCGAGAAGGATGCCGGCGAGCGCGAAGACGGCGAGGCCGGCGGCGATCAGCAGGGCGAGGCTGGCGACGGGGGCGAGATGCATCAGCGCGGTGCGGCGCAGGGCGAGCAGGGCGAGGGCCATCAGCCCGCTCGCCAGCGCGATGGCGAGGATGCGGCGGGCGAGCGCGCGGTCCGGCGCGAAATCGGCGCGGCGGCGGAGCAGGAGGGCGAGGGCGAGGGCGTTGAACCAGGCGGCGAGGCTGGTCGAGAGCGCGATGCCGACCTGTTGCAGCGGGTGCATCAGGGCGAGGTTGAGGGCGAGGTTGATCGCGACCGCGGCGAGCCCGGTCTTGACCGGGGTGGAGGTGTCGCCGCGGGCGAAGAAGCCGGGAGCGAACAGCTTCACCAGCACGAAGGCGGGCAGGCCGAAGGCATAGACGGCGAGGGCGGCGGCGCTGCGGGCGGCGTCGGCGTCGGAAAAGGCGCCGTGGGCGAAGAGGGTGCGCATCACCGGCAGGCCGATCGCGGCCAGGGCGGCGGCGGCGGGCAGGGTGAGCAGCAGCGAGACGGCGATGGCGCGGTTGAGCGATTCGCGGGCGGCATCGGTCTCGTTGCGGCGGAACTGGCGCGAGAGACTCGGCAGCAGCACGGTGCCGACCGCGGTGCCGATGACGCCGAGGGGGAGCTGGTTCACCCGGTCGGCGTAGTACAGCACCGAGACGGTGCCGGTCGGCAGCAGCGAGGCGATGATGGTGTCGACCGTGAGGTTGAGCTGGGTGACGCCGGCGCCGATCAGCCCGGGGCCGAGGCGGCGCAGCACGGTGCGCGCGCCCGGCGTGAGGCGCGGGACGCGCAGGCGCAGCGGCGAGCCGGCGCGGGCGAGCGCCCAGGCGAGCAGGACGAACTGCACGATCCCCGACAGGGCGACGCCGTAGGCCAGCGCCTCGGGCACGCGCTGGCCGGCGGCGTGCAGGATGAGCAGCGTCGCGATGATGCAGACATTGAACAGGATGGGGGCCGCGGAGGCGGCGGCGAAATGGCCGCGCGCGTTCAGCACGCCGGAGAACAGGGCGCAGAGGCAGATCAGCCAGAGATAGGGGAAGGTGATGCGCGAGAGCCGGACCGCGAGGGCGAATTTCGCCGGATCGGCGCGGAAGCCGGGGGCCAGGACGTCGAGCACCAGGGGCATGAACAGCAGGCCGAGGATGGTGAGGGCCATGAGGAACACCGCCATGATCGCGGTGACCTCCTCGGCGAGGCGGCGGGCCGGGGCCTCGCCCTCCTGCGCGAGGGCGCCGGCATAGGCGGGGATGAAGGCGGCGCTGAACGCGCCCTCGCCGAACAGGCGGCGGAACAGGTTGGGCAGGCGCAGCGCCACGAAGAACGCGTCCGCCGCCGGGCCGGCGCCGAGCAGGGCGGCGATCAGGATGTCGCGCGCGAAGCCGAGCACCCGGCTGCCCATCGTCCAGGCGCCCACGGTCAGCGCATTGCGCAGCATTCTCGCTCCTCGGCGGTTGGCGCCCGGCCGGATCGGCCGGAACGAGCGCAGAGCATTAGCGGGTGGCGGGCACGGTTGCCAGCCTTGGGCGGGCGGGGAGGATGAAGCCGTCGGTGGGATAGATCGTGCGGCCGGGCTCGTGATCGGGCGCGTACCAGACGCGCACCGAGGTCCAGTCGTTCGCGGGCGAGACGTCCAGCACCGGGGTGGCGCGCTGGAGGCGGCCGGGCAGCCAGTTGGCCTGGGTGACGAGGATCTCGCGCGGGCCGAGCACGCGGGTGACGACGGCGACATGGCCCGCGGTCATCGCGCCGTGGCGGCGGAAGACCAGCACGGCGCCGGGGACGGGATGGTGCGCGCGGGGGTAGAGCCCATCGGCCTCGTCCCACCAGCGCCAGGCGTCGCCGGTGAGCTCGATGCCGGAGACGGCGCGGGCATAGGGCACGCAGGTGAGCGTGGTCGGGGTGCCGTATCCGGCGAAGCGCGAGGTGGCGCAGGCGGCGAGCAGCAGCGGCGCCGCGAGGGCGGGCAGGGCGAGTCGCATGGGCAGAGAATACCTGCTAGTCAGCCGGCATGGACACGATTTATCGCGGCGACCTGTCGACCCCGGCGGGGCGGCGCAATGCCTGGATCGACGCGCTGTTCGTCGACCATGCCGTGCTGCGGCTGGGCTGGACCAATTTCGCTCCGGTGAAGCCGGGCGCGCTGTATCGATCGAACCATCCGGTGCCGTTCCAGCTGGCGAAATTCCGCCGGCTGGTCGGGATCAACACGCTGATCAACCTGCGCGGCGAGTGCCGCAACGGATCGGACGCGCTCTCGCGCGAGGCGGCGCGGCGGCTCGGGCTCGATTTCTACGACATGGCGCTGGAATCGCGCGGCGCGCCGCATCGCGACCGCATCCTGCGGCTGGCCGAGATCATCCGCACGATGCGGCGGCCGGCGCTGGTGCACTGCAAGTCCGGCGCCGACCGGGCGGGGATCGCGAGTGCGTTGTTCGTGCTGATCGAGGGCGGCAGCGTGGCGGAGGCGCGGCGGCAGCTCAGCCTGCGCTTTGGCCATATACGGCAGTCGAACACCGGGATCCTGGACGCCTTCCTCGACATGTACGAGGAGGAGGGCGGCGGGATGGCGTTTCTCGACTGGGTGCGCGACGCCTATCGCGAGCAGGCGCTGCGCGAGCGCTACGCGCGCGAGACGCGCAACCGGCCGGGCCGGCGGATCGCGCGGTTCGTCAACGACCGGCTGCTCGCCCGGGAGTGACCGGGCGGCGGCGCGGGCAGGGGCGGGCGGTCAGGCCTCCGGCGGGGCGGCGCTGATCGGGATTTCGCGGGCTTCGGTCGGCGGCTGTTCGCCGAGACCGGGGGCGGCTTCGACGAGTTCGGCCTCGTCCTGCGCCTCGGCAGGCTGGGCATCGCCGCGGCGGGAATGGCCGTTGCCGTGCGGGGCCTGGGCGGCCTGGTTCATCGCGGAAATGATGCGGAAATAATGCTCGGCGTGCTGGAAATAGCTCTCGGCGAGGACCCGGTCGCCGGCGCCGGAGGCATCGCGGCCAAGCTGCTGGTACTTGTCATAGAGCTGCTGGGCGGTGCCGCGGACCCGCTGTTCGGGGCCGTTGCTGTCGAAGACGTGGTTGCGGTTGAGGGGGGTGCCGCCGCTCTGGTAGTTGCGGAATCCGCCGCCGCCGCCACGATTGTTGCGCCCGCGCATACGTTTGATGTTCATCGAGTTGCGTAATCCTGTTTCAGTGCGACCATGCGCGTACCGGACCGTCGGTTCCCTGGTCGAAGCCGGGCAGCGTCTCTCATGGCTTGGTCGTTCAAACGATTTTCGATACGGCTTTTGTGGAACCGGGACCGCGTCGCAGAACGAAGCGATCTGACACAAGCCGCTCCGGCCGCATGAGGCCGGGCACCGAATACAAGGGATATCTAGTCTGATTCGGCCGAATCGACAAATGGTTTTTCACGAATATTTTTCCCGCGCTGCCATGATCACGGCGCGGGGGATGCCGGCGAGGTCGGGTTCGGCGGTGGCGTCCAGCCCGTGCGCGGCGGCGAGGGCGGCCAGCGGCGCGGCCTGGCCGATGCCGGCCTCGAGGATGGCGAGGCCGCCGGGGGCGAGCAGGCGGGGCAGATCGGCGACGATGCGGCGATAGGCGTCGAACCCGTCGGCGCCGCCATCGAGCGCGGAGGCGGGCTCGTGGGCGGCGACTTCCGCCATCAGGCCGGGGATGTCGGCGCTCGGGATATAGGGCGGGTTGGCGAGGATGAGGTCGAAACGGGCGGCGAGGGCGTCGGCCCAGTCGCCGCAGCAGAAGGCGGCGCGGGCGGCGAGGCCGGTGCGGGCGGCGTTGGCGCGGGCGAGGGCGCAGGCGGCGGGCACGCGGTCGATCCCGATGCCGAAGGCGTCGGGGTATTCGGCGAGGGCGGCGAGGAGCAGGGCGCCGGTGCCGGTGCCGAGATCGAGGATCGTGCGGATCGTGCGCCGGTCGGGGCGGTGGCGCAGCGCGGCCTCGATCAGGGTTTCGGTGTCAGGCCGGGGGATGAGGGTGGCGGGCGAGACGGCGAGGTCGAGGCTCCAGAAGCCCTTCGCGCCGGTGATGTAGGCCAGCGGCTCGCGGGCGGCGCGGCGGCGGGCGAGGGCGAAGGCGGGTTCGGGGTCGACCTCGTCGAGCGCCCAGAGTGCGGCGAGATCGACGCCGAGCGCGTGGGCGAGGATCAGGCGGGCCTCGCGGGTCGGGTTCTCGACGCCGCCCGCGGCGAGGATACGGCCGAGTTCGCGCAGGGCCTCGGTGGTCGGGATCATGCGCCGGCGGCGGCGAGGCGGGCGGCCTGGTCTTCCTCGGTCAGCGCGTCGATGATCTCGTCGAACTCGCCGAGCATGACGCGGTCGATCTTGTGCAGGGTGAGGTTGATCCGGTGGTCGGTGACCCTTCCTTGCGGGAAATTGTAGGTGCGGATGCGCTCGGAACGGTCGCCGGTGCCGACCTGGGACTTGCGGTCGGCGGCGCGGCCGGCGGCGGCGGCGGCGCGGGTCTGCTCGTAGAGCCGGGCGCGCAGGATCTTCATCGCCTTGGCGCGGTTCTTGTGCTGGCTGCGCTCCTCCTGCATGGCGACGACGATGCCGGTGGGCAGATGGGTGATGCGGACGGCGCTCTCGGTCTTGTTGACGTGCTGGCCGCCGGCGCCGGAGGCGCGGAAGACGTCGATCCGGAGATCGGCCTCGTTGACCTCGACATCGACGTCCTCCGCCTCGGGCAGGACGGCGACGGTGACGGTGGAGGTGTGGATGCGGCCCTGGGTTTCGGTGGCGGGGACGCGCTGGACGCGGTGGACGCCGCTTTCGAACTTGAGGCGGGCGAAGACGGCGCGGCCGGTGATTTCGGCGATGCCCTCGCGCAGGCCGCCGAGCTCGGTCTCGGTATAGTCGAGGATCTCGAAGCGCCAGCCGCGCAGGTCGGCGTAGCGGCGATAGGCGGCGAAGAGCTCGGCGGCGAACAGCGCGGCCTCGTCGCCGCCGGCGGCGGGGCGGATTTCGAGGATGGCGGGGCGTTCGTCGGCGGCGTCGCGCGGCAGGAGGGCGAGGCGGATCTCGTGTTCGAGCCGCGGCAGGGTCTCGCGCAGGGAATCGAGCTCGGCATCGGCCAGTTCGCGCAGCTCGGGATCGGCGCGGGCGGCCTCGGCCTCGTCGCGGGCGCGCTCGGCGGCGCGGAGCAGGAGGATCTGCTGCTCGACCGGCTCGATCTCGGCCAGCTCCCGCGAGGCGGCGACGAAGCGCTCGCCATCGACCCCGGCGGCGAGCATCGCGCGCAGCTCCTCGGCGCGGAGGACGATACGGTCGAGTTTCTGCTCAAGGGTCATCGCGTCAGCGGGTCATCCGAGGGCGGCGAGAAGCTCGGCGCGGGGGAGCTCGCGCTGGGCGCCGTCGTCGAGGGTCTTGAGCGTGACGGCGCCGCGGGCGAGTTCGTCCGCGCCGATCAGCACGGCGGCGCGGGCGTTGATGCGGTTGGCGCGTTCGAGACGCTTCTTCAGGTTGCCGCGATAGGCGGCCTCGGCGGCGATGCCGGCGCGGCGGAGGGTGGCGAGGATCTCGATCGCGGCGGTCTGCTCGGCCTCGCCCATCGGGATGACGGCGACGGGGCGCGGCGTGGCGGGGGTTGCGGCCAGCAGCATGGCGAGGCGCTCGATGCCCGCCGCCCAGCCGACGCCGGGGGTGGGCGGGCCGCCCATCTGCTCGACCAGCTGGTCGTAGCGGCCGCCGCCGAGCACGGTGCCCTGCGCGCCGAGGGCGGTGGAGACGAATTCGAAGGCGGTGTGGTTGTAGTAGTCGAAGCCGCGGACGATGCGCGGGTTCTCGACGAAGGCGATGCCGAAGGCGGAAAGCGCGGCTTTCAGACCGTCGTAGAACGCGGCGGAGGCGGGGTTCAGGTGGTCGTAGATCCGCGGGGCGTCGGCGAGGAGGCGGATGTCGTTCGCATCCTTGGTGTCGAGGATGCGGAGCGGGTTCTTGACCAGGCGGACCTTGCTCTCGTCGGAAAGCTCGGATTCGTAGCGGGAGAGATAGTCGACCAGGGCGGTGCGGTAGGCGTCGCGGCTGTCGCGGTCGCCCAGCGTGTTGATGTGCAGGGTGATGCTGGCGCCGACGCCGAGCTCGTCGAGGATCTGCTGGCCGCAGGCGATCGCCTCGGCGTCGGCCAGCGGTTCGGCGGCGCCGATGATCTCGAGGCCGATCTGGTGGAACTGGCGGTAGCGGCCCTTCTGCGGGCGCTCGTAGCGGAACATCGGGCCCTGGTAGAAGATTTTCTGCGGCAGGGTCTGGGTGAGGCCGTTGGAGACCAGGGCGCGGCAGACGCCGGCGGTGCCCTCGGGGCGGAGCGTGACGGATTCGCCGGAGCGGTCCTCGAAGGTGTACATCTCCTTGGTCACCACGTCCGAGGTTTCGCCGAGATTGCGGGCGAAGACGGAGGTGAGCTCGAAGACCGGCGTGGCCCATTCGGCGGCGCCGTAGAGGCCGGCGACGCGGCGGGCGGTCTCGACCACGTGGTGATGCCGGCGCGCGTCCTCGCCGATGATGTCCTGGGTGCCGCGCACGGGTTGGGGCTTGGTCAAGGCGGAGATCCTTCAGACAGCGGAGATTGCCGGTGGTTTGCCGGAAATCGCCGCCGCTGAACAGTCCGCGGCGCGCGGGCGGGCTATTCCGCCGCCTGCTTCGCCGCCGCCTTTTCCTCGCGCAGGCGGGCGGCGCGCTGTTCGACCAGCTCCACGACATGGTCGATCATCGCCGCCCCCTCGATCGTGTGGTCGGTCTTGCCGGCGGCGTAGACCATGTGGCGGCCGTTGCCGCCGCCGGTGACGCCGAGATCGGTCATCAGCGCCTCGCCCGGCCCGTTGACCACGCAGCCGATGATGGAGAGGGTGATCGGCTCCTCGATATGGGCGAGGCGGTCTTCGAGCTGGGCCACCGTGTCGATCACGTTGAAGCCCTGGCGGGCGCAGGAGGGGCAGGAGATGACACGCACGCCGCGATGGCGGATGCCGAGCGACTTCAGGATGTCCCAGCCGACGGCGACCTCTTCCTCCGGCTCGGCGGAGAGGGAGACGCGCATCGTGTCGCCGATGCCGGCCCAAAGCAGCGAGCCCAGGCCGATCGAGGATTTGACCGTGCCGGTGCGCCGCCCGCCGGCCTCGGTGATGCCGATGTGGAGCGGGTGGTCGCAGACCTCGGCGAGCTGCTGGTAGGCGGCGACGGCCATGAACACGTCGGACGCCTTCACGCTGATCTTGAATTCGTGGAAGTCGTGATCCTGCAGGATCTTCGCGTGTTCGAGGGCGGATTCGACCAGGGCGTCGGGGTTCGGCTCGCCGTATTTCTCGAGCAGGTGCTTCTCCAGCGAGCCGGCGTTGACGCCGATGCGGATGGAGCAGCCGTGGTCGCGGGCGGCGGCGACGACCTCGCGCACGCGCTCGGCGCTGCCGATATTGCCGGGGTTGATGCGCAGGCAGGCGGCGCCGGCCTTCGCCGCCTCGATCGCGCGGCGGTAGTGGAAATGGATGTCGGCGACGATGGGGACGTTCACCTGGCGCACGATGTCGGCGAGGGCGGCGGTGGCCGCCTCGTCGGGGCAGGAGACGCGGACGATGTCGACCCCGGCGCGCTCGGCGCGGTGGATCTGCGCCACCGTGGCGGCGACATCGTCGGTCGGCGTGTTGGTCATGGTCTGCACGGTGATCGGCGCGTCGCCGCCGACCTTGACCGGGCCGACGCTGATCTGCCGCGACTTGCGGCGGACGATCTGCTGGTATTCGCGGTAATTCATCGGGCTCGCTTCCGTGGAGGGGTTACTGCGCGGTGGAGGCGCCGGAGGGGGCGGCGGCGCTGCCGGAGGCCGGCGGCGTCAGTGGTATATTGTGGAGAACCACGCCCGGCTTTCCGAGGGGGGAGCCGGCGGCGCCGTTGCGGACCAGCTCTGTGCCGCCCGCATTGCCGGTGGTCAGGGTCAGGCCCGGCTCGTTCGGCACCGGCCAGGACTGGCCGGCCTTCAGCACGCGGCTGAACAGGATGGTGCCGTGCGGGCCGCGGACCTGGACCCAGCTATCGGCGCTGGCGCTGATGACCAGCGGGTTGGCGCCGGCGATCGCGGTGGCGGAGGTCGCCGTGCCGGCGCCCGGGGTGGCCGGCGCCGGGGTCGCCGGCGCCGGGGTCGCCGATCCGGGCGTGGCGCCGCCGGAGGCCGATGACGCGCCGGACGATGACGTGGCCGAAGATGCCGAGGCGGACGATGACATGGCGGTTGTCGACCCGCCCGATCCGCCGCTGGCGGTGCCGGACGTGGCGCCGCCGGCGGCCAGGGAGGCCGGCGCGTTGGCGGAGGACGCGGTCTGGTCCGGCGTGGCGGCCGCAGGCGCGGACTGGCCGGCGGCGGACGTGCCGGACGCGGATGCGCCGGACGTGGTCTCGCCCGATGCGGACTGGCCCGACGCGGTCTGGTCCGACGCGGACTGGCTTGAGGTGAACGGGCCCGATGTGGAGGGGCCGGACGCGGATGCGGCCGGGGCGGCGGCACCGTTCGCGGCGAGCTGGTCGGGCGTGGCGCCGCTGCTCGCGGGCGGTGCCGCGGGCGCGGCAGCGGCCTTGGGCGCGGGCGGGGATTTGGGGACGGCGAGCGGCGCGAGCTTGGCCGGCACCGCGGGGACCATCCGCGCCATTTTCAGCTCGTGCTCGGAATGGCGGTACCAGAGGAAATAGCCGGCGATGCCGATGACCGCGACGACGAAGAGCACGGCGCCGGGCGGCACCGCGCGGTCCGGCACCGGCTGGGGAAAGGCGAGGTCCGGCTGGCGCGGGCGGGTCATGCCCTCGGCGCGGAAGCGGCGGAGGATTTCCTCGGGGTCGAGCCCCATCGCCTCGGCATAGGAGCGGATGAACCCGGCGGCATAGGTCGGCGCCGGCAGGGCGGCGAGGTTGCCGGCCTCGATGGCTTCGAGGAAGACCCGCCGGATCTTCAGCCGCGCGGCGATGTCCGGCAGTTTCCAGCCGAGCCGCTCGCGGACGGCGCGCAATTCGGCGCCGACACTCGCGGGACCCCGGGAAACCGTCGCATGGGGGGCGGGGATGGTCAGGTCGAAATCGTGGTCGCCGTTCATAGTACCCATGAAAGCTCGTGGAACGGTTAGGGTCGGGTCACGCCGCGCCGGGATCGCACCGGAGCGCCACCGGTGCCCGCCTGTCCCGTACGGTATCGGATGCGATATGCCCCCTGTAGCGCGTTCGGGCTAGATCGGCAAACCGTGCTCCCGCGCCCAGGCGGTGAGCGGCTCGCGCAGCGAGCTGCCGGCGGCGCCGGCGCGGCGGAGTTCGCGCAGCACCGGGCGCAGGGCGGCGAGGTCGGCCTCGGCGAACAGCGCCTTGACCGGCAGGATCGAGGCGCCGGACATCGACAGCGTGTCGACCCCGATGGCGGCGAAGACCAGGGCATCGAGCGGGCGGCCGGCGGACTCGCCGCAGATCGAGAAACCGACCTCCTCCTCGGCGCAGGCGGCGGCGAGACCCTCGATCAGTTCGAGCACCGGGGCGGAGAGCACGTCGTAACGGCCGGCGAGCTTCGGCGTGCCGCGATCGGCGGCGAAGAGGAACTGCATCAGGTCGTTGGTGCCGAGGGAGACGAAATCGGCCTCGGCGAGCAGGCCGGGGAGCTGGAACAGCAGCGAGGGCACTTCGAGCATCGTGCCGATCTCGATGCGGTTCGGCATCTCGTCGAGCCGGGCGGCCTCGGCCTCGAGCAGGTCGCGCGCGGCGCGGAATTCGGCGACCGTCGCCACCATCGGGAACATCACCGAGAGATCGAGTCCGGCCGCGCCCATCAGCAGGGCGCGGAGCTGCTTGCGCAGGATGGCCGGACGGTCGAGCCCGACGCGCAGCGAGCGCCAGCCCATCGCCGGGTTTTCCACCTGGTCGTCGGCCTCGCCGGGGAGAAGCTTGTCGGCGCCGAGATCGAGCGTGCGGAAGACGACGCGCTTGCCGTCGGCGCGCTGGAGGACGCGGCGGTACTCGGCCGCCTGGGCGGCGACGCCGGGGACGCGGGCGGCGGCGAGGGCGGCGATCTCGGTGCGGTAGAGGCCGATGCCCTCGGCGCCGGTGCGGGTGAGCTGGTCGATCTCGAAGGCGAGGCCGACATTGAGCATCAGCGTGACCTCGGTGCCGTCCCGGGTGCGGGCCGGACGGTCGCGGAAGACGGCGAGCTCGGCGGCGCGGGCGCCGCGGGCGGCGAGGGCGCGGTCATACAGCGCGGTGACCTCGGGGTCGGGGCGGAGGATGAGGGCGCCGGATTCGGCATCGAGCAGCACGGGATCGCCCTGGCGGGCGGCCTCGGTCGCGCCGGCCTCGACGGCGATGGCGGGGATTTCCAGCGCGCGGGCGAGGATCGCGGCGTGGCCGCCGGTGCTGGCCTCCTCGATCGCGACGCCGGCGATGCCGCGCTGGTGCCAGTCGAGCAGTTCGGCGGGGCCGAGGCGGCGGCAGACCAGGACCATGCCGCGCGCATCCTCCGGCTTCGCGGTGCCGGCGCCGAGGGCGGCGAGCATGCGCTCGATCATGTCCTCGATATCGGCGACGCGCTCGCGCAGATAGGGGTCGGCCACCTTGCGCATGCGCCGGCGCAGCTCGCTGCCGACCTGGTCGACCGCGGCCTCGGCGGTCAGGCCGTCGTTGATCGCGGCGCGGACGCGCTCGAGCCAGCCGGTGCCCTGCGAGATCAGGCGATAGGCCTCCAGCACCTCGCGGGTGGCGTGGCCGGTGGGCAGGTGCTCGGAGACCAGGCTGTCGAGCGAGGTTTCGGCATCGGCCATCGCCTGGTCGAGGCGGACGAGCTCGGCCGCGGTGTCTTCCGCGAGGACGTGGCGCGGGCCGGGCGAGCGGCCGAAGGGCAGGGCGGTGCCGCGGACGATGCCGGGGGCGAGCGGATGGCCGGAATAGCGCCGGGCCAGCGCGTCGCCGAAGCCGGCGGCGGCGATGTCGGCCGCACCCTGGCTGGCCAGGATCTCGCCGATCAGCATGGCGATGGTCGAGATCGTCTCGACCTCGAGCGGGGTGTAGACGCGGGGCTCGGAATTCTGCACCGCGATGACGCCGAGGGTGCGGCCGGCGCGGCGGATCGGCACCGCGAGCATCGAGGCGTAGCGTTCCTCGCCGGTTTCGGGGCGGTAGGCGAATTCGGGGTGGTTCTGCGCGTCCGGCAGGTTGAGCGCCTCGCCCTTGGCGGCGGCGAGGCCGATGATGCCCTCGCCCACCCGCACCCGCGTGTGGCCGACCGCGGCGATGCGCAGCCCGTGGGTGGCGGCGAGTTCGAGCATTTCGCCGGCGCGGGCGACATAGACCGAGCAGACCTCGACCGCGAGTTCGGCGGCGATCAGCTCGACCAGCTCGGCGAGGCTGGAATTGCCGGCGCTCAGCCGTTCGCGCAGCTTCGCGAACAGCCGCCGCGAGGCGGCGAGCGGGATGGTGCGCGGGCGGGGCGCGCCCTTAGGCCGCTTCGATCGAGGCATCCGGCTGGCGGACGGTGGCGCGCGCGGCGAAGGCGGCGTCGGCCTGGGCGATGAGTTCGGCGATGATCTCGGCCACCGGCTGGATCGCGGTGACCATGCCGACCGACTGGCCGGCCATCACCGAGCCCTGCTCGACATCGCCCTCGATCACCGCGCGGCGGAGGGCGCCGGCCCAGAAATGCTCGATCGAGAGCTGGGCCTGCTCCTTGTCGAGCTCGCCGGCCTGGAAGCGGCGGATGGTCTCGGCCTGGTGCTCGACGAAGCGGGCGGTGCCGGCATTGGCGAGGCCGCGCACCGGGATGACCGGGAAGCGGGCGTCGAGCTGGACTGAGGGAATCGCGTCGCGCGCGTTCGCCTTCAGGAAGGCGGCCTTGAAATTGGGGTGGGCGATGCTCTCGGCGGAGGCGGCGAAGCGGGTGCCGAGCTGCACGCCGGCGGCGCCCATTTCGAGGAAGGCGAGGATCGCCTCGCCGCGGCCGATGCCGCCGGCGACGAAGACCGGGACCTCGGTGATGACGGGCAGGATTTCCTGCGCCAGCACGGCGAGCGAGACCGGGCCGATATGGCCGCCGGCCTCGGAGCCCTCGATCACCAGCGCGTCGGCGCCGCTGCGGATGAGGCGTTTCGCGAGCACCAAAGCGGGGGCGAAGCAGACGAGCTTCGCGCCGCCCTCCTTCACCGCGCGGACCGCGGCGGCGGAGGGCAGGCCGCCGGCGAGGACGACATGGCCCACGCCGTGGCGGACGCAGACCGCGATCAGCTCCAGCAGCTGCGGGTGCATGGTGATCAGGTTGACGCCGAAGGGCTTCGTGGTGAGCGCCTTGGTCGCGGCGATCTCGGCATCGAGCAGTTCGGGGGTCATCGAGCCGCAGGCGATGACGCCGAAGCCGCCGGCATTGGAGATGGCGGAGACGAGGTGGCGCTCGCTGACCCAGCTCATGGCGCCGCCCATGATCGCGGTCTCGGTGCCGAGGAAGGCGCGGCCGCGGGCCCAGAGCGGATCGAGCGCGCTCATGCGACGTCCAGCCCGTAGGCGGTGTGCAGGGCGCGGACGGCGAGCTCGGTGTATTCGGCGTCGATCAGCACGCTGACCTTGATCTCGCTGGTGGAGATCACCTGGATGTTGATGCCGCGGGCGGCGAGCGAACGGAACATGGTGCCGGCGACGCCCGCATGGCTGCGCATGCCGACGCCGACGACGGAGATCTTGGCGACGTCGGGGTCGGTCGCGAGTTCGGCGAAGCCGATCTCGTCGCGCTTCTCGTCGAGCACGAGGCGGGCGCGGGGCAGCTCGGTCTTGTTGAGGGTGAAGGTCATGTCCGTGGTGCCGTCGGCGGAGACGTTCTGCACGATCATGTCGACATTGATGCCGGCCTCGGCGAGCGGGCCGAACACCGAGGCGGCGACGCCGGGGCGGTCGGGCACGCGGCGGACGGTGACCTTGGCCTCGTCCCGCGAATAGGCGATGCCGGCGACGATTTCCTGTTCCACGATTTCATCCTCATCAACGACCAGCGTTCCCGGCGCATCCGTGAAGCTGGAGAGAACCTGCACCCGCACACGCTCCTTCATCGCGAGTTCGACGGAGCGGGTCTGTAATACCTTCGCACCAACCGAGGCGAGTTCCAACATCTCCTCATAGGCGATGGCGGGCAGCTTGCGCGCCTTGGGGACGATGCGCGGGTCGGTGGTGTAGACGCCGTCGACATCGGTGTAGATGTCGCAGCGGTCGGCCTTCACCGCGGCGGCGACGGCAACCGCCGAGGTGTCCGACCCGCCGCGGCCGAGGGTGGTGACGCGGTTGTCCGGCCCGATGCCCTGGAAGCCGGCGATCACCGGGACCTGGCCCATCTGCATGCGGCGGATCAGCTCGGCGCCGTCGATCGCGTCGATCCGCGCCTTGCCGTGCTGACCGTCGGTGCGGATGGGGATCTGCCAGCCGGTCCAGGAGCGGGCATCGACGCCGATGGTCTGCAGCGCGACGGCGAGCAGGCCGATGGTGACCTGCTCGCCGGTGGCGACCACCGTGTCGTATTCCCGCGCGTCGTAGAGCGGGGAAAGCTCCTGGCACCAGGCGACGAGCTGGTTGGTGGCGCCGGCCATCGCCGAGGTGACGACCGCGACCTCGTGCCCCTCGTCCACCACGCGCTTGACGCGCGCGGCGACGTTGCGAATCCGGTCCAGATCGGCGACCGATGTGCCGCCGAATTTCATCACGATGCGCGCCATGTGATCCGATCTTGCCGTGAAACTGGTATCGACGCGGGAGCGGCGCTTGCTGCCATCTCCCGGCAGGCTCACATAGCGAGCGGCAGGGAGAAGGGCAATGCGGGCGGAAGAGGACGTGAGCATGGATGACGGGCAGGGCGCCGGACGGGCGGACGCGGCGGAGGTGCGGAAATTCGACGCGCTGGCGGCGCGCTGGTGGGACCGGCACGGGCCGATGCGCGCGCTGCACGCGATGAATCCGGCGCGCAGCCGGTGGATCCTCGACCATGTCGCCGCGGCGCGCGGCGGCGCGGCGGGGGTGGCGGTGCTCGATGTCGGCTGCGGCGCGGGGCTGCTGGCCGAAAGCCTGACCCGCGCCGGATGCAGGGTGACGGCGATCGACGCCGCGGGCGAGGCGATCGCCGCGGCGCGGGCGCATGCCGAGGCGCAGGGACTCGGGATCGACTACCGCGCGACCACGGCGGACGCGCTGGCCGAAGCCGGCGCGCGGTTCGACGTGGTGACGGCGCTGGAGGTGATCGAGCACGTGCCGGACCCGCAGGGGTTTCTCGACACGCTGGCGGGGCTGCTGAAGCCGGGCGGGTTACTGTTCATCTCAACACTGAACAGAACGCCGCAATCGATTGTTTTTGCAAAATACGCGGCGGAGTACGTGCTGGGTCTGGCACCGCCCGGCACGCATGACTGGCGGAAATTCGTCACGCCGGGAGAGCTGGCCGCGATGTGCCGCGCCGCCGGGCTGCGGCTGGCGGCGACGGCGGGGATGGTGCCGGCGCCGCTGGCGGGCGGATTCCGCATCGCCCGGGATACGCGGATCAACTACATCGCGATGGCGGTGGCGGGCTGAGGCCGGCCGCTTCGGAGTCGCGGCAGGCGGCGAGCAGCCAGTCGCGGAAGGCGGCGAGGCCGGGCGGGCGGCGGGCCGGGTTTTCCAAAAGGTAATAGCCGAGGCCGGTGGTGACCGGCGGGGCGGCGGCGCAGGCGAGGCGGCCGGTTTCCAGCGCGCCGGCGATCAGCGGGTGCCAGCCGAGGGCGATGCCCTGGCCGGCGATCGCCGCCTGCTGGACCAGGGAATAGGTGTCGAACGTGGCGTCGCCCGGGCGGGGCGGGCGGTCGATGCCGTGGGCGGCGAACCAGCCGCGCCAGGTGAGCCAGGGCGCCGGGTGGCGGGGTTCGAGATGCAGCAGGCGCATCCGGGCGAGGTCCGCCGGGCCGGCGGGGGCGCGCAGCAGGGCGGGGCTCGCCACCGCCGAGACGGTTTCGCGGAACAGCAGGTGCGCGGCCCGGCCCGGCCAGGCGCCGGTTCCCATCAGGATCGCGACATCGGCGGGGTCGGCCAGCGGGTCGGCGAGGAATTGCGAGGCGACGATGCGCAGCTCGGTCGCCGGGGCGGCGGCGGCGAAGGCGCCGAGGCGGGGGATCAGCCAGTCGCCGGCGAAGCCGTAATCGGTGGCGACGGTCAGCGGGCGCTGGCCGGACAGGGCGCGGATGTCGTCCCGCGCGCGCTCGACCGCGGCGCGCGTGGCCGCCGCCGCCTCGAACAGGATCTGCCCCTCCGGCGTCAGGCTGACGCCGCGATGGCGGCGGTGGAACAGGCGGCAGCCGAGATGCGCCTCGAGCCAGCCGACCTGGTGGCTGACCGCGGGCTGGGTGGCGCCGAGCTCGCAGGCGGCGCGGCTGAAATTGAGATGCCGGGCCGCCGCCTCGAACACCGCGAGGGCGGGCAGCGCGGCGCGCCAGTTGCCATTAGCCATGCTGATGGGTTCCATTCATCGATTCGGTCTTCAAGCGGGCCCGGTTTCAAGGCAGCGTGCCGCCGGATCGATATTGGACGCAAGGGGAGATGGCGAGAGATGATGCCTGGGACTGATGGCAACGGAGCAGACAAGGCGGCGGACGGGCGGCCCAATATCCTGATCGTGATGGCCGACCAGCTCGGCGCGCGGGCGCTGCCGGCCTATGGCAACCAGGTCGCGCTGACGCCCAATATCGACGCGCTCGCCGCCGGCGGGGTGGTGTTCGACAACGCCTATTGCAACAGCCCGCTCTGCGGCCCCTCGCGCTACGTGTTCATGAGCGGGCAGCTGCCCTCGGCGATCGGCGCCTTCGACAACGCGGCCGAGTTTCCGGCGATGCTGCCGAGCTTCGCGCACCACATGCGCGCCGCCGGATACCGCACGATCCTGTCCGGCAAGATGCATTTCTGCGGGCCGGACCAGATGCACGGATTCGAGGAGCGGCTGACCACCGACATCTACCCGGCCGATTTCGGCTGGACGCCGGACTGGACCGATTTCGCGACACGGCCGAGCTGGTACCACGATATGAGCTCGGTGCGCGAGGCGGGGCTGTGCGTGCGGACCAACCAGATGGACTATGACGACGAGGTGGTGTTCGCGGCGCGGCAGAAGCTGTTCGACCTCGCGCGCGATGACGACGGGCGGCCGTTCTGCATGGTGGTGTCGCTGACGCATCCGCACGATCCCTTCGCGATGACGGAGGAATACTGGAACCTCTACGACCACGACGCGATCGACATGCCGCGGGTGCGGACGGCGCCGGCTTCGATGGACCCGCATTCGCTGCGGCTGCGCCACGTGTCGAACATGGACAACGAGCCGGTGACCGAGGCGCAGGTGCGCAACGCGCGGCACGCCTATTACGCGGCGATCTCCTTCGTCGACCGCCAGCTCGGCCGGCTGCGCGAGACGGTCGAGGCGTGCGGGCTCGCGGCGCGGACGGTGACGGTGATGACCGCCGATCACGGCGAGCTGCTCGGCGAGCACGGGCTCTGGTACAAGATGAGCTTCTTCGAGGACGCGTGCCGGATTCCGCTGATCGTGCATGCGCCGGGGCGGTTCGCGCCGGCGCGGGTGGGGGCGGCGGTGTCCTCGGTCGACATGCTGCCGACGCTGGTCGGGCTCGGCGGCGGGAGGGTGCCGGCGGAGCTCGCCTGCGACGGCACCTCGCTGCTCGGCCATCTCGAAGGGCGCGGCGGGCATGACGGCGCGTTCGGCGAATATCTCGCCGAGGGGGCGATCGCGCCGATCGTGATGATCCGGCGCGGGCGGCACAAGTTCATCCATTGCCCGGCCGATCCGGACCAGCTCTTCGACCTCGAGGCCGATCCGGACGAGCGGGCGAACCTCGCGGCGGCGCCGGAGCACGCGGCGCTGGTGGCCGCGTTCCGCGCCGAGGTGGCGGCGCGCTGGGACCTCGACGCGGTGCATCGCGCGGTGCTGGCGAGCCAGGCGCGGCGGCGCTTCATCGACGCGGCGCTGCGGCAGGGGCGGCGGAAGTCGTGGGATTTCCAGCCCTTCGTCGATGCCTCGGAACAGTACATGCGCAACCACATGCGGCTCGGCGACCTCGAGAAGCGGGCGCGGTTTCCCCGGCCGGCGGGAGACTGACCCGCCGGCGCGCGGCGGCGCGATGCGGGATGCATGATTTCCGTATCGCGATCCGCGCGAGTGTGGTGATATGCGGTTCCGCCGCATGGCTCGTATGCGGCGAGATCGTGGAGCAGGGCCATGAACGGAAGGGCAGCGAACGCACAAAGGGGCGAGGAGCGGCGACCGCTTTCGGTCGGCATCCTGCTCGCCCATGACTTCACCCTCTCGGCGCTGTCGATGTTCGTCGACACGCTGCGGCTCGCCGCCGACGAATCGGATTTCTCGCGCCCGATCCATTGCCGCTGGACGATCATGTCCGACAGCGCCGCGCCGATCCGCGCGAGCTGCGGGGTGCAGGTGCTGCCGGGCGCGACCTTCCTCGACCCGGCCGGGTTCGACTACGTCGTCGTGATCGGCGGGCTGCTGGCCGGGCTGAACCAGAACGCGGCACCGCTCTGCGCCTATCTCAAGCGCGCCGCCGCGGCGGGGGTGAAGCTGGTCGGCATCTGCAACGGCAGTTTCCTGCTCTGCCAGGCGGGGCTGATGCAGGGGCGGCGGGTCTGCGTGAGCTGGCTGCACTACCAGGATTTCCGCGCGGCCTTCCCCGACCACGAGGTGACCGGCGACCGGCTGTTCGAGATCGACGGCGACCGGATCACCTGCGCCGGCGGGGCCGGGGCGGCGGATCTCGCGGCGCTGCTGATCGAGCGGCATCTCGGCAGCCGGCTCGCGCAGAAGCCGCACCAGGTGCTGCAGCTGACGCGCACGCGCGGCGAGGGGGCGGTGCAGCCGCACCCGCCGGTGGCGCACGAGGTGGCCGACGAGCAGGTGCGGCGCGCGCTGCTGATGATGGAGCAGAACCTCTCCGACCCGGTGCCGATCGCGACCATCGCGCGGCGGCTCGACCTGTCGACGCGGCAGCTGGAGCGGCGCTTCGAATCGGCGCTCGGGCAGCGGCCCTCGCTGCTCTACCGGACGCTGCGGCTGCGTTACGCGCGCTGGCTGCTGGAGACGACGGGCCGCTCGGTCACGGATATCGCGCTGGAGGCCGGCTTCTCGGACTGCGCGCATTTCTCCCGCCAGTTCAAGGCGCTGCACGGGCTGTCGCCCTCGCAGATGCGGCCGGGCATGGCCGGGCGCGACGGCGGCGGCGCCGAGGCGGTCGCGATGCATGCGGGGCCGCGTCCGTTCTGATCCGCGCATGTGAGCAGCGCATGGCCGCCATGCGAGGGGGCTGCGAAATCGTTCTGGCGCGATGTCGCAAAAACGAAAGACGCTGATACACCGAACCGTCACATTCCGTCGCCGGGTTCTGACCCTTTTTGAAAGTGAACGCCATGGCGGATGTCGCTTCCCCTGCACTTCGTGACCTCGTGGCCCGGCGCCGCCGCGGCTACATGCTGGAGCGGGATTTCTATACCGATCCGGACGTCTTCCGCGCCGATCTCGAGTACATCTTCAACCGGCACTGGATTTTCGTCGGCGTGGAGCCGGATGTTCCCGAGCCGGGCGACGTGATGACGCTGAAGATCGGCGACAACGACATCCTGATCTGCCGCGACGACGACGGCGCGATCCACGCCATGCACAATGTCTGCCGGCATCGCGCGGCACGGCTGGTCTCGACCGAGAAGGCGACGGTGGGGCGGCTGGTCTGCCCGTATCACGCCTGGACCTACGGGCTGGACGGCGCGCTCGTGCATGCCGAGCACATGGGCGAGGATTTCGATCATTCCTGCCACGGGCTGAAGAAAATCCATCTCCGCTCGCTGGAGGGGCTGCTGTTCGTCTGCCTCGCCGAGGAGCCGCCGGCGGATTTCGACGAGATGGCGCGGATCGTCGGGCCATATATAGCGCCGCACGAGATCGCCAACTGCAAGGTGGCCCAGCAGATCGACCTGATCGAGGAGGGCAACTGGAAGCTGACGATGGAGAACAACCGCGAGTGCTATCACTGCGCGCTGAACCATCCGGAGCTGACCACCTCGATCTTCGAGTTCGGCTTCGGCTTCGATGCGCGCGAGGACGACCCGGCGCGCGCGGCGCTGCGGCGGAACTATGACGACATGGTCGCGCAGTCGTGCAGCGCCTGGGCGGCGAGCGGGTTTCCCTCCGAGGAGATCGGCCATCTCGACGACATGGTCTCGGGATTCCGGATCGGCCGGATGCCGATGGACCGCGATGGCGAATCGCAGACGCTGGACACCAAGGTGGCGAGCCGGCGCCTGCTCGGCCAGGCCAAGGAGAAGCGGCTCGGCGATCTCTCGTTCCATACCCAGCCGAATTCCTGGCACCATTTCATGAGCGACCACATCGTGACCTTCTCGGTGCTGCCGCTCTCGCCGGACCGCACGCTGCTGCGCACCAAGTGGCTGGTGCATCGCGACGCGATCCAGGGCGTGGATTACGACCTCGAGAACCTGATCCGGGTGTGGCGCGAGACCAATCTGCAGGATGGCGCGCTGGTCGGCCTCGCGCAGGCGGGGGCGTCGGGCGCCGGCTATGTGCCGGGGCCGTATTCGGCGGAAACCGAAGGCCAGGTCGAGGCTTTCGCCAACTGGTATGTCCGCCGCATGGCGGCGCATCTCGGGATCGAGCCGGCGCGATGAACATGACGCCGGCCGAGCGCTGCCGTGCCGCGCGCGACGGCAGCCTGTCCGTCTGGGACCCTGAGGTCGACGACGTGCTGGTCTGCGTCGATGCGCGGCTGGAGACGCACGACGTGCGGACCTTCACCTTCGTCAGCCGCACGCCGTCGCGCTTCAGCTACTGGCCGGGCCAGTTCCTCGTGTTCGACGTGCCGGTGGGCGGGGAGATCGTGCAGCGCTGCTACACGATCGCCTCCAGCCCGACGCGGCCGGACCAGATCTCGATCACGGTGAAGCGCAAGCCGGGCGGCGCGGTTTCGCCCTGGCTGCACGACAATCTGCGGCCGGGGATGGAGATCCGCGCGATCGGGCCGCTCGGGGATTTCAGCTTCGTGGCGACGCCGGGAGAAAAATACCTGTTCCTCTCGGGCGGTTCGGGAATCACGCCGCTGATGTCGATGACGCGGGCGCATCAGGACCTCGCACCTGATGCGGACATCGTGTTCATCCATTTCGCGCGGACGCCGGAGGACATCATCTTCCGCGACGAGCTCGCGGTGATGGCGCGGCAGATGCCGAACCTGCGGGTGATTCCGGTGTGCGAGGCGGATGGCGCCGGCGGGCGCTGGGGCGGGCCGCGCGGGCGGGTGACGCCGCAGCTGCTCTCGCTGCTGGCGCCGGATTTCGCCGAGCGCTGGATCTTCAACTGCGGGCCGCCGGTCTACATGCAGGTGGTGCGCGACGGGCTCGTCGGCCTCGGCTACGACATGCGGTATTACTACGAGGAGAGCTTCGATTTCGGCGTGCCGCCGCCGGTCGAGGAGGTGCTGGCCGCGCAGGGGGCGGAAACCTTCGAGGTGACGTTCAGCAAGTCCGGCCGGACGATCGGGGTGGCGCCGGGGCAGCATATCCTCGCCGCCGCGCGCGAGGCGGGCATGCGGCTGCCCTCGTCCTGCACCAAGGGCGTGTGCGGCACCTGCAAGAGCAAGCTCGTCTCGGGACGGGTGGACATGAAGCACCAGGGCGGCATCCGCCAGCGCGAGATCGACCAGGACATGATCCTGATCTGCTGCTCGACGCCGCTGACCGATCTCGTGATCGAACGCTGATGCCGCGGCCGCTGAACCCCGCCGCGCTGTCGCATTTCGGCTTCCTGCTGCTGCCGAACTATTCGATGATCGCGGTGGCCAATGCGATCGAGGCGCTGCGGATGGCCAATCGCTGCGCCGGGCGGGCGGTGTATCGGTGGAGCCTGCACGCGGTGGGCGAGACGCCGGTGACGGCGAGCAACGGGCTGAGCCTCGGCGCGGTGACGGCGCCGGAGTCAGGGCCGGCGCCGGATATCCTGTTCGTCTGCGGCGGGCTCGACGTGCGCTCGGCCGTGGGGCGGCCGGTGCTCGCGGCGCTGCGCCGCGCGGCGCGGGCGGGCACGCCGCTCGGCGCGCTCTGCACCGGCACCTTCGCGCTCGCCGCCGCCGGGCTGCTCGACGAGTATCGCTGCGCCGTCCACTGGGAGGACATGCCGGCGATGCGCGCCGAGTTTCCGGAGATCGAACTGGTCAACGAGCTGTTCGTGCTCGACCGCAACCGGCTGACCTGCACCGGCGGCACCGGGCCGCTCGACATGATGCTGGCGCTGATCGAGGCGCGGCTCGGCCGCAACGTGGCCGAGCATGTGCGGGCGATTTTCGTGCTCGACCGGATCCGCCCGAGTGCCGAGCGCCAGCCGCTCGACAAGGACGACCGCGGCCATGCCGGGCAGCCGATGCTGGCGCGGGCGATGGTGATGATCGAGGCGCGGCTTGGGGAAAAGCAGATTCTCGGCGAGATCGCCGGCGAACTCGGCATTTCGCTGCGGCAGTTGCAGCGGCTGTTCCGCGCCCATGTCGGCGAGAGCCCGGCGGCGTTCATCCGGGCGCGGCGGCTGAAGCGGGCGCAAGGGATGCTGCAATCGCTGCGGGTGCCGGTGACCGATGTGGCGATGGCCTGCGGGTTCGGCTCCAGCACGCATTTCGCCAGCGCCTATCACGATTATTTCGGACATCCGCCGCGCGCCGAGCGGCGGCCGGGAGGCATTGCATGATCGCCCATGCCGAGGCGCTGTTCCGCCCGCTGACGATCCGCCGGACGACGTTCCGCAACCGGATCATGAGCACGAGCCACGCGCCGGGCTACGGCCGCGACGGCAAGCCGCAGGAGCGCTACCAGCTCTACCACGCGGAAAAGGCGAAGGGCGGCATCGGGCTGACGATGTTCGGCGGATCGTCCTCCGTCTCGCTCGACAGCCCGGCGGCGCCGTGGAACCAGATATCGGTCGCGGATGACAGTGTCATTCCGTATTTTCAACAATTTTCCGAACGCGTGCACGCGCATGGCGCGGCGCTGATGATCCAGCTTACGCATATGGGGCGGCGGACCCGGTGGGATACCGAGAACTGGCTGCCGACGCTTTCCGCCTCGCCGCGGCGGGAGCCGGCGAGCCGGTCGATCCCGCGGGAGATGGAGCAGGAGGATATCGACCGGGTGGTCGCCGATTTCGCGGCGGCGGCGCGGCGGGCGCGCGAGGGCGGGCTCGATGGCTGCGAGCTCTCGGCGGCGCACGGGCACCTGGTCGACCAGTTCTGGTCGCCCTCGGTCAATCATCGCGGCGATGGTTATGGCGGGTCGCTGGAGAACCGGATGCGGTTCGGCTTCGAGATTCTCGAGGCGATGCGGGCGGCGGCGGGGGATGATTTCCTGATCGGCATCCGCATGTCGGGCGACGAGATGCTGGCCGAGGGGCTGAGCCACGAGGATTGCGTGGCCATCGCCGAGGCGCATGCGCGGCGCGGGCTGGTCGATTTCATCAACGTGCTCGGCGGGCAGGCGCGGGACCATCTGGCGCATGCGGTGTCGCTGCCGAACATGTCGTTTCCGGTCGCGCCCTTCCTGCCGCTGGCCAGCGCGATCCGCCGCGAGGTGGAGGTGCCGGTGTTCCACGCGCAGCGGGTCACCGACCTTGCCACCGCCGCGCGCGCGGTGGCGGAGGGGCATGTCGACATGATCGCGATGACGCGGGCGCACATCGCCGACCCGCATCTCGCGCGCAAGCTGCAGGACGGGCGGGAGGACGATATCCGCCAGTGCGTCGGCGCCGGATACTGCATCGACCGGATCTATACCGGGGCGGATGCGCTGTGCATCCAGAACGCCGCGACCGGGCGCGAGGCGACGATGCCGCACGTGATCGGCAAGGCGGCGCGGCGGCGGCGGGTGGTTGTCGTCGGCGGCGGGCCGGGCGGGCTGGAGGCGGCGCGGGTGAGTGCCGAGCGCGGCCACGAGGTGGTGCTGTTCGAGCGGGAGACGGCGCTCGGCGGGCAGATCAACATCGCGGCGAAGGCGGGATGGCGGGAGGCGCTGTCGGGGATTCCGCGCTGGCTCGGCGCGCAGGTGCGCAGGCTCGGCGTGGATCTGCGGCTCGGTGTCGCGGCGGATGCGGCGATGGTGCTGGCGGAACGGCCGGACATCGTGATTCTCGCGACCGGCGGCGTGCCCAATCCGGGCTTCATGGAGGGGGCGGAACTGGTGACGACGACCGCCGCGATCCTGCGCGACGGGATCGCGCTCAGCGGTTCGGTGCTGCTCTATGACGGGATGGGGCAGCACAACGCCGCCTCCTGCGCCGAGTTCCTGGCGAAGCGCGGCGCGCTGGTGGAACTCGCGACCGGCGACCGGATGGCGGCCGAGGAGGTCGGCACCACCAACCAGCCGATCCATCTGCGCGAACTCTACCGCCATGACGTGATCATGACGCCGAATCTCGACCTGCTCGCGGTGCGGCGGGAGGAGAACCGGCTGGTCGCGGTGCTGCGCAACACGATGGATCTCGCCGAGGAGGAGCGGGTGGTGGATCATGTCGTCGTCGATTTCGGCACGCTGCCGGATGACGCGCTTTATGATCCGCTGAAGGCGGGGTCGGTCAACCGGGGGCGGATCGATGCCGGCGCGCTGGTGGCGGGGCGGGCGCAGCCCTGGCCGGAGGACGGATACGCGCTGTATCGCATCGGCGATGCGGCGGCGGGGCGCAACATCCACGCCGCGATCTACGACGCGCTGCGCCTCTGCAAGGATTTCTGATGGCGGGCCTGTTCGTCCTGCTGGCCTGGCTGCTGCTGGCCGGGGTGGTCGCGCAGGGGCTGCGTCTCGCCGCATCGTGGCGGCGGGGCGGGGCGGCGCCGGTGGACTGGGCGCGCGGGCTGGCGGCGCTGCCGCGGCGCTATCTCGTGGATGTGCATGGCGTGGTGGCGCGGCGGGCGGCGGCGGCGCGGATGCACCAGGCGATCGCCGGGGGCTTGCTCGGCGGCACCGCTCTGGTGCTGCTGGGCATCATCCCGGCGCTGCGTGGCGCGGAAATGCTTTGGCTGCTGGCCGCGCTCGGCTTCGGCTTCGCGATTTTCGGCGCGCGGCTGGTGGCGCAGAGGCGGCAGCCGGCGCGGCCGGCGTCGCTTTCCGGCGGGGCGTTCCAGGGGCTGGCGCGGGATCTGGCCGCCTATGCGGCGGGCGGGTTCCTGGCCTCGCTCGGCATCCTGCTCGGGTTGTGGCTGCCGGCGCTGGCCGGGATCGGGCTTGCCGCCTGGGGCGGGGCGCGGCTGGTGGCGGGGATTGCGACCGGGCCGATGCGGCACGCGCTGGCCGGGGCGGTGCATCTCGCGGCGCATCCGCGGCCGGAGCGTTTCGCGGGGGCGGCGGCGAGCGGGCTGTTGCCGGCGCAAAAATTCGGCGTGGCGGCGATCGGCGATTTCGCCTGGAACCGGCTGGCGGGGTTCGATGCCTGCATCCAGTGCGGGCGGTGCGAGGAGGCGTGCCCGGCCTTCGCCGCCGGGCAGAAGCTGAACCCGAAGGCGCTGATCCAGGACCTGGCGACGGCGCTGCATCCGGAGGCGCCGGCCTATGCCGGCTCGCCGCATCCGGGCATTTCGTCGCCGGGCCCGGTGCTCGGGCGGCTGCACGCGGAGACGCTGTTCGCCTGCACGACCTGCCGGGCCTGCGTATCCGCCTGCCCGATGATGATCGAGCATGTGGATGCGGTGGTCGATCTGCGGCGGCATCTGACGCTGGACGCCGGCGCGGCGCCGGGCAAGGCGGACCAGGTGCTTTCGGAGCTGCGCTACGCGTTCAATCCGGGCGGGTTCGAGCCTGGGCGGCGGCTCGATTTCGCCGCCGGCGGGCTGCGCGTGCTGGGCGAGGGCGAGAGCGCCGACATCCTGCTCTGGCTCGGCGACGGGGCGTTCGACGCGCGCTATGGGCGGACGCTGCGGGCGCTGGTGGCGATCATGCGGGCGGCGGGGCTGGATTTCGCGGTGCTGGGGGAGGCCGAGCGCGATTGCGGCGACCTCGCCCGGCGGCTCGGCGACGAGGCGGGGTTCGAGCGCCTCGCGCGCGCCAATGTGGCGGCGCTGGCGGCAAGGCGGTTCGGGCGGATCGTCACCGCCGATCCGCACGCGCTGCATGTGCTGCGGCAGGAATATCCGGCGTTCGGCGGGCACTATACGGTGCAGCACCATACGGCGCTGATCGACGAGCTGATCGGCACTGGCGCGATCCGGCCGGAGGCGGCATCCGGCGGGACGGTGACCTATCACGACCCGTGCTATCTCGGCCGTTATAACGGCGAGTATGACGCGCCGCGGCGGGTGCTGGGGCGGATCGGCCTGGCGGTGAGCGAGATGGAGCGCCATGGCGCGGCCTCGTTCTGCTGCGGCGGCGGGGGCGGCGCGCCGGTTTCGGACATCGCGGGCGAGCGGCGGATTCCCGATCTGCGGATGGCGCAGGCGCGGGAGACGGGAGCGGATATCGTCGCCGTGGCGTGCCCGGGCTGCACCGCGATGCTGGAGGGGGTGACAGGCGCGCGGCCCGAGGTGCGCGACATTGCCGAGCTGGTGCACGCGGCGATGGCCACGGTGCCGGCGGAGGCGCGGGCGTGAGCGCGAAGCGGCGCGATCCCCGGGCCGAGCGCGCGGCGGTGGTGGTGGCCGAGGCGCCGCGCCGGCGGATCGACCGGACGCATCGCGGCGGGGCGGTCGCGCAGGGCGCCACGGTGGCGCCGGCGGCGGCGCCGGTCGTGACGATCGCGGACCCGGCCTATCTGGTGTTCGCCGTGGTGGAGATGGCGGGCGGCGTGCTGTCGCGCCATGACCGGCAGGTGCTGGGGGCGGCGCGGCTGCTCGATGGCGGCGGGACGGCGGCGGTGCTGCTGCTGGCGCCGGGCCTGCCGGAGGACGCCGGTGCGGCGGGGGCGGACCGGGTGATGGTGCTGCCGGCGCGGGACGATCCGGCGGCGCTGGCGGCATCGGTCGCCGCCGCGATCGGCGCGCATCGGCCGCGCCATGTGGTGTTCGCCGAGAGCGCGGATGGCGGGGATCTGGCGCGGCGGGTGGCGGCACTCTGCGACGAGGCGCTGTTCGATGCGGTCGAGAGCCTGTCGGCGCGGCAGGCGATCCGCCCGGCTGCCGCGGGGCGGGCGGAATGGCGGGCGGCGCCGCCGCGCCTGCTGAGCATCGCGGCCGACCGCATCGCGCCCTGGCGCGGGGCGGCGCATGCGGCCGAGCCGGTCGATCCGCCGGCCGATCCGGCGAGGGATGCGGCGCTGGCGGTGCGGCTGTCGCCGCTGCCGGTGGAGGCGGCGAATGTGCGGCTGGACGAGGCGGGATTCGTGATCGCGGCGGGAAACGGGGTGACGGATTTCGCGGGGTTTCGCGATCTCGCGCGCGCGCTCGGGGCGACGCCGGGGGCGAGCCGGGTGGTGTGCGACGCCGGCGCGTTGCCGCGAGCGATGCAGGTCGGCGCGTCGGGCACCGTGCTCAACGCCGACTGCTACGTGGCGTTCGGGATTTCGGGCGCGCCGCAGCATCTGCAGGGGATCGGCACGGTGGAGCATGTGGTCGCGGTGAATACCGACCTGCACGCGGCGATGATCGCGCGGGCGGACCTGGCGGTGGTCGCGGATGCGCAGGCGGTGCTGCCGGCGCTGCTCGCGCTTCTGGGAGCCGAGGCATGAGAATCGTCGTGCTGCTGTCCGCCGGGCGGCATCCGGCGACGGGCGCGCCCTGCCCGGTGCTGGCGGAATTGCAGGCGATCGCGCTGGCGCGGCAGATCGCCGGGGCGGGCGGCGCGGTCGAGGGGCTGCATGCCGGCGGGCGCGACGAGGCGGTGCTGGACGCGCTGGGGCACGGGATCGACGGGCTGACGCTGGTTGCGGCCGGAGCGGCGGACGATCCGCTCGGCGCGCTGGTGGCGGCGCTGGAGGGAAGGATGCCGGACCTGATCCTCGCGGGCCGGCGCGGCCGGGGCGGGGCGGATGGCGGGCTGCTGCCCTACCGGCTGGCGCGGGCGCTGGGATGGCCGATCGTCGCCGATGCGATCGGGGCCGGGATTGCCGGCGGCGAGATGACGGTGACGCAGGCGCTGCCGCGCGGCGGGCGGCGGGCGGCCACGGTGCGCGGGGCGGCGGTGATCACCGTGCATCCGGCGGCGCCGGCGGCGCTGCCCTATGTGCATCGCGCGCGGCTGGCGGGACGGGTGAGCGAGGTGGCGGGACCGGCGGCGCTGCCGGCGGCGCTGCCGGAAGGAGCGGAAATCAGGCCCTACCGGGCGCGGCCGAAGCTGATCGGCGATGTCGGCGGCGGCGGTTCGGCGGAGGCGCGGCTGCAGGCGGTGAGCGAGACGCGGGATGCCGGCGGGCGGGTGATGCTGCGGCCGGCGCCGGACGAGGCGGCGGCGGCGATCCTCGAGTTCGTGGCGCGGTTCAGGCCCCGCAAGGCCTGACGCCCGGATCACCTTCCGATCCTGCGGGATGATGCCCGCTTCATCGATGTGGCAGAGCGCGACATCCGATCCATCCGGACCGGAAAGCGCGTTTCATCGATATGACAGAGCGCGACATCCGATCCATCCGGATCGGAAAGTGCTCTAGCACTCGATGAAATTGGCGGCGAGGCCGCCGAGCGAGGTTTCCTTGTATTTCGTGTTCATGTCGGCGCCGGTCTGGCGCATCGTGGCGATGACCTGATCGAGCGAGACGCGGTGCGAGCCGTCGCCGCGGGCGGCGAGGGAGGCGGCGCTGATCGCCTTGATCGCGCCGAAGGCGTTGCGCTCGATGCAGGGGATCTGCACCAGGCCGCCGACCGGATCGCAGGTCATGCCGAGATGGTGTTCCATGGCGATTTCGGCGGCGTTCTCGATCTGCGCGTTGGTCGCGCCGCGGGCGGCGGCGAGGCCGGCGGCGGCCATCGAGGCGGCGACGCCGACCTCGCCCTGGCAGCCGACCTCGGCGCCGGAAATCGAGGCGTTGGTCTTGAACAGGCCGCCGATCGCGGTGGCGGTGAGGATGAAATCGTGCAGGCCGGCGCGGCTGGCGCCGGGGCAGCTGTCGCGATAGTAGCGCAGCACGGCGGGAATGACGCCGGCGGCGCCGTTGGTCGGCGCGGTGACGATGCGCCCGCCGGCGGCGTTCTCCTCGTTCACCGCCATCGCGAACAGGCTGACCCAGTCCATCGGCTCGTGGGGTGCGAGATCGTTGCGGCTGGAATCGGCCTCCAGCCGGGCGCGCAGGGCGCGGGCGCGGCGGGTGACGCGCAGGCTGCCGGGGAGCATGCCCTCGGCGGCGAGGCCGCGCTCGATGGCGCTCATCATCACGTCGATGACCAGGTCGATATGGGCGGTGACCGCCTCCGGCGGGCGCAGCGCGGTTTCGTTGGCGCGGACGATCGCGGCGATGGACAGGCCGGTCGCCGCGCCGATGCGCAGCAGCTCTTCCATGGTGGCGAAGGGGTGGGGCACGTCGTCGGTGATGGCGCCGAGATCGGCCGGTTCGTCCTCGCGCAGCACGAAGCCGCCGCCGACCGAGCACCAGCGCTCGCGGGCGAGGAGGGTGCCGGCGGCGTCGTGCGCGGTGAGTTCCAGCGTGTTGGGGTGGCGGGGGGCGGCGGTTTCGAAATCGAAGACCAGGTCCGCCGCCGGGTCGAAGCCGATCTCGTGCCGGCCGGCGAGGGTGAGGCGGCGCGCCGCGGCGACGGCGGCGACCAGGGCGTCCGCCCGGTCGGGGTCGACGGTTTCGGGCGCCTCGCCGGACAGGCCGAGGATCACCGCCTTGTCGGTCGCGTGACCCTTGCCGGTCCAGGCCAGCGAGCCGAGCAGGGTGACGGTGACGCGCGCGGTGCGGGGCAGCAGATCGGCCTCGGCGAGAGTCGCGGCGAAGCGGTGCGCGGCGCGCATCGGTCCGGTGGTGTGCGACGAGGACGGGCCGATGCCGATCTTGAACAGGTCGAAGACGCTGATCATGCTTTGATGCTTCTGTTGCTTGATGGGGCTGGCCGCCTGGTCCGGCCGGATGGGTCGATCCGGCCGGGGGAAGCCCTAGTCGGGATACTCCCGCCCGATGGCGGCGAGAAGGCCCCAGAGATAGGGGGCGAAGGAGCGCCAGACCTCGATGTGGAAGCGGGTTTCGGCGGTGCGCCAGAGCACGATGTCGGCCTTGCCGAACAGGGTGCGGGTGGCCATGCCGACGGGGAAGGCGGCGAGGTCGAGATCGAGCGGGCAGAGGGCGTTGAGCATCGCCGTGCAGTCCGGCCCCTCGATCGAGACGCCGAGCTGGCGGTGGGAAATGTCGGCCAGCGCGTAGTCGCGCGGCGTGAGAGCCGCGGCGAGGGCGGCTTCGAACGCCTCCCAGGTGTCGGCGACGGGGGCGAGGAGCAGGAACTCGTCCGGTCCGAGGCGGATCGCGGTGCGGGCGCCGGACTCGGTGGCGCGGTTCATCCCGAGGGCGAGATCGACCCCCAGCGCCGCGCCGGCGGCCTCGACGGCGGCCGGCTTGACGCGCAGCGAGACGCGCGTGGCGCGGGGCATCTCGCGCACCCGGCGGTCGCCGACGAGGCCGGCGAGCGGGGAGGCGAGGCGGGTCTGCATCACGTCAGCCATCGAGCCTGGCTCCTTCACGGTCGTAGAATACCGGATCGGTGAGGCGGACCGGGATCGCGCGGTCCGCGAGTTTCACATGCAGCGTGTCGCCGATGCGGTCGCGCCCGCCGCGCACCAGGGCGAGGGCGATGGAGCGGCCGAGCGTCTCGCTCCAGTAGGCGGAGGTGACGTGGCCGAGGATCTCGGCGGGCGGCGGCCGGCTGGGATCGGCGACGAGGTGGGATCCTTCCTCGAGCACGATATCGCCGGGCTCGGTGAACAGGCCGACGAGCTGCTTGCGCCCGGTCTGGCCGGCGAAGGCGGCGCGGTCGAGCGCGCGCTTGCCGACGAAATCGGGCTTCGCCTTGCCGATCGCCCAGGCGAGGCCGACATCGTCGGGCGTCGCCGTGCCGTCGGTCTCCTGGCCGACGATGATGTAGCCCTTCTCGGCGCGCAGAACGTGCATCGTCTCGGTGCCGTAGGCGGTGATGTCGTGCCGGCGGCCGGCGTCGAACACCGCCTCCCAGACGGCGCGGCCGTAATCGGCGGGGACGTTGATCTCGAAGCCGAGCTCGCCGGTGAAGCTGACGCGGAAGAGCCGGGCCGGGATGCCGGCGACGCGGCATTCGACCATGCTCATGTGCGGCATGGCGGCGCCGGAGATGTCCGCCCCCTCGACGAGCGGGGCGATCACGTCGCGCGCGCGGGGGCCCTGGACGGCGATGACCGCGTATTGCTCGGTGGTGGAGGTGAGCCAGACATCGAGCTCGGGGAACTCGGTCTGCAGGTAGTCCTCCATCATGGCGAGCACGCGCGGGGCGCCGCCGGTGGTGGTGGTGACGTGGAAGCGGGTGTCGGACAGGCGGCCGATCACGCCGTCGTCGATCACGAACCCGTCCTCGCGCAGCAGCACGCCGTAGCGCAGGCGGCCGGGTTTCAGCTTGGTCCAGGCGTTGACGTACATCCGGTTGAGGAACTCGGCGGCGTCCGGCCCCACGACCTCGATCTTGCCGAGGGTCGAGGCGTCGAAGATGCCGACGCTCGCGCGCACGGCGCGGCATTCGCGGGCGACGGCGCTGCGCATCGTCTCGCCGCCGCGCGGGAAATAGCGGGCGCGTTTCCAGATGCCGACATCCTCGAACACCGCGCCCTGTTCCGCCGCCCAGTCGTGGATCGGGGTGTGGCGCTCGGGCTCGAACAGCGCGCCGCGGGCGTAGCCGGCGAAATAGCCGAAGGGGACCGGCGTGTAGGGCATGCGGAAGGTGGTGGTGCCGATCTCGGGGATCGGGCGGCCGAGCTCGGCCGACATGATGCCGAGCGCGTTCATGTTGGAGAGCTTGCCCTGGTCGGTCGCCATGCCGTTGGTGGTGTAGCGCTTGACGTGCTCGACCGAGCGGAAGCCCTCGCGCAGGGCGAGCGAGATGTCCTTCGCGGTGACGTCGTTCTGGAAGTCGATGAAGGCGCGGACCGAGCCGGGGTTGCGGCCGTGCGGCGTGGCGCCGAGGAAGCCGCCGGTGGCGGCGGGGGCGTTGGCGACCGC
>NZ_JFHO01000102.1:0-6021 GCF_000724705.2 Acidiphilium sp. JA12-A1 | reverse complement strand
TCTGAGCGACGACGCCGGACAATTCAATATCGGCCGGCACGCGTTGTGCTGGGTCCACGCGGAACGGCTGGTGCATAAACTGGACACGTTCAACGACCAGCATCGCGCCGCTCAAACGCGGGTTCGTGGCCTGATCTGGGATTTTTACGCGGACCTCAAAGCGTACCAGCAAAAACCGGGCAAGCGGCAGGCTCGGGCGTTACGGACCCGCTTCGACCGTATCTTCCTCTGCCGCACCGGCTTCGTGACGCTGGACCGTCTGCTGGCGCGGCTGCACGCCAACAAGGCCGAACTACTGATGGTGCTGGAACGGCCGGAAATCCCGCTCCACACCAATGGTTCGGAAAACGACATCCGCGGTCACGTCACGCGGCGGAAGATCAGCGCCGGAACCCGGAGTGAGACCGGCCGGGATTGCCGCGACGCGTTCCTGAGCCTCGCCAAGACCTGTGACAAACTTGGCATCGCGATCTGGGATTATCTGGGTAGCAGGTTCAAGGTGGTGGGGGCCGCGATCATCGCGCCGCTCGACTTCTACGTCAGAGCCCGCCTCCGCCCCACCTAACCAGTATCCGCGACAATTTCTTCGTTCCCGCCACCTGCTCGATCGTTGGCCTGCTGACCAAGTCGAACTCGGGTTACCCACCCTTTTGCCCCTCTTACGACGATATCGGTAAACAGCACCGCGATTTCCGGATGGGCTTCCAGCGCCGCAATGCCGGCAGCACCCGTCGCCGCGTCGATCGTGGAATAGCCGAGGCGGGCAAGCCGGCGCTCCGCGACGCGCCGCACCGCGGGATCGTCCTCGACCACGAGAACGATCGCCCGGCCCGGCGGCGGGGAGGGGGCCGCCTCGTCGTCGGCGGCGGGCATTTCGGCCCGGATCGCCGGCAGGAACAGGCGAACCGTGGTGCCGAGGCCCGGTTCGGAATAGATCTGCACATGGCCGCCGCTCTGCTTGACGAAGCCGTAGACCATGGACAGGCCCAGCCCCGATCCCTCGCCGACCGCCTTGGTGGTGAAGAACGGCTCGAAGGCGCGGCCCCGCGTTTCGGCGCTCATGCCGATCCCGCTATCCGTCACTGCCAGGACCACGTAATCGCCCGGCAGGGTCTCGGCCTGTTGTGCCGCATAGTCGGCATCGACATGGAGCAGGCCGGTCTCGATCACGAGACGGCCGCCCTTGGGCATGGCATCCCGCGCGTTGAGGGCGAGGTTGAGCAGCGCCGTCTCGATCTGTCCGGGATCCGCCATGGTGCGTGGCAGCCCGGCGGCGAGCCGGGTCTCGATCATGACCGGCGAGCCGAGCGTGCGACGGAACAGCGGCGCCATCTTCCCGACGAGCTCGTTCACGTCGATCGCGAGCGGACGAAGGGTCTGCCGCCGGCCGAAGGCGAGCAGCCTTGCCGCCAGTTCGGCGCCGCGTTCGGTGGCGAGCCGGGCCTCGGCGAGCAGTTCCGCCGCCTCGCCGCCGGCGACATGGCTCTCCAGCATTTCGAGATTGCCGGAAATCACCGCCAGCAGGTTGTTGAAATCATGGGCGAGGCCGCCGGTAAGCTGGCCCACCGCCTCCATCTTCTGCGCCTGGGCAAGGTCGTTCTCGAGCCGCTTGCGCTTGCTGGCGTCGCGGATGAAGCCGGTGAACAGCCTCGTCTCCGGCAGGTCGACCTCGCCGACGGCGAGTTCGATCGGGAAGGTCGAGCCATCGGCCCGGCGGGCCTCCACCTCGCGGCCGATGCCGATGATGCGCCGTTCGCCGGTTTCGAGGTAACGGGCGAGATAGCCGTCATGCGCGGCGGCATGGGGCTCGGCCATCAGCATCGACACGTTGCGGCCGACGACCTCCTCGGCGGCGTAGCCGAACATCCGCTCCGCCGCCTGGCTGAACGACCTCACGGTGCCGCGCGGATCGATCACGACGATGGCATCCGGCGCGGTGTCGAGGATCGAGCGGAGCCTGGCCTCGGTGCTGCGATGCTCGGTGATATCCCGCGCGATCTTGGAAATGCCGACGATGCAGCCTTCCGTATCATGCACCGGGTTGAGCGTGAGCAGCACGCGGACGAGCGTGCCGTCCTTGCGCCGGCGGATGGTCTCGAACTGGTCGAAGGTCTCGCCCCTTGCCGTCCGGGCCAGCAGTTCGTCCATTTCCGCCTCGCGCCCGGGCGGCGCCAGCACATGGATCGAGCGCCCGATGATTTCGTCCGCGCGATAGCCGAACAGGTTCTCGGCGCCTTCGCTCCACGACGTGATGATGCCGTCGAGCGACTTGCCGATCAGCGCGGCCTCGAAGGATCGGGCGAAGGCCAGCGGCGCGTCGGGGGCTTCGGGCTCCGGAGTCATGAGGGGGTTTTACCCGCTGCGGCGTCTGGCGTCGATGCGCAATTGCGGCGGCCCGAACGGGTGCGGCGTCCCCGCCCGCGGATTGCCGCCACCGGCCGCGTCTGCTACGTCGCCGTTCGCACCCCTCGCGAAGTCGAAACCGAGCGTTACGTGGATTCGGGGGTGAACGTCGTGAACGACATGTTGATCTGATCTCGGATCAACATGACCTATATCGTGAGGCCCGGGCCGGCGTCACGGCGGGCGCGCCAGCCAGGCCCACCGCACCGGGAGATCGTCCGTGAGCTATATCGAGCAGGTCCTGCTGCCCGACGAAACCGTGATGAGCTGGACGCATCTTCATTGGTTCGTCTATCTCCGCGGCATTGTCACCATGGTCCTGGCCTTCGCGCTCATCATCGCCGGCGGCCTCGCCGGTGGCCGGCCGTCGACCTACCTGCACGTCGCCGCCGCCGCCGCCTTCCTCCTCGGCTGCTGGCTGCTCCTCGTCGCCTGGCTCCGGCGCATGTCCACCGAACTTGCGGTGACCGACCGCCGGGTCATCCACAAGAGCGGCATCCTCGGCCGCACCACCCATGAAATGAGCCTCGAAAAGGTCGAGAGCGTCGAGGTCCGGCAGTCCATTGCCGGCCGGCTCTTCAATTACGGCACGGTCATCGTCCGCGGCACCGGCTCGACCTGGGAACCTTTCCCGCGAATCGCCGACCCCCTCGCGTTCCGCAGCAGCATCACCGCCGCCTGATCCCGCGCCTCAGCCCCGGGGCGCCTGCCGGGCAAGCCGGGCGATCACGGCGTTCGCCTCGCGGATCGCGCGCCCCTCATCCCCGGTTCGCGCGAGGCACTCATTGGCGATCTTCGCCCAGAGTTCCCGCAATTCGGGCGTGTTCGCCCGGTGCGTATGGCGTTCGGCCTCCTCCGCGCTCCACGGCATCTCAGGCTCCCTCCGTCGAATCGATCACCACCAGCAATTCGCCCGCGAGCGGCGAGGGGGCGCGGTCGGCCGGCAGCGTCGCCGCGATCCGCGCATCGTCCCGGGAAGCCGCCTCCTGTTCGGCGTCGAGCACGCCGTGGCGATCGAGGAACCGGTTCATCGCCGCCGATATCCGCACGCATCCCTGCGAGCCCGTCTGGCCGAGGCGCGGTTCCAGGTAATCCGGGTCGGTTGCATGCACCAGCAGCCGGATCTCGCCGGTCTCGCCATCGCTCCGCCAGCCCTTTTCCGCGACCCGCCAGCCGAAATCCCACACCCGCATCCCCTTCAGGCCCAGGCCGCGGATATGGTTCTCGTTGAACGTGCCGAGCGCCCGGTAGTCGAGAATGCCCGTCGTATGGGCAAACACGCCGACCGGGGTGATGAAGTATCCCCGCCGCCCGGCCTGCCCGGTTGAAACGGCGTCGCACCCGACCACGTCCCACGCCCCGGCGGGCCGCGCCGCGACGATGCAGAGACGCTGGACCCGCGGATTGCGATCGACGACGACGATGAGCTGGCTCCGGGTCACACCCACCCCGGCCGCCGCCAGCCCGCGCCGTGCCGCCGCGATCCATTGCGCCGCGGCCGCGGGCGCGGGCACGCTCGCCCGCGGCACCTCCCGGGCCAGTTCCGCCGCTGCCGCCGCGACCTCGGCGCGAAACGCCGCATCCGCCGCGCGTTCCGGCGCCGGCGGGCGAATGGCGGCCCGCACCGGCGGCCGCGCGCAGCCGGCCAGCAGCACCACGAGACACAGCAGGGTTACGCCACCACGCGCCTTCATCCGGCTCCTCCGCCGTTCCGCTCCGGCCGCGATAGACCCGCCGGGGCGATCGGTCATTGATCCAGCGCAGCCGGCCGGTTTGACGGCCCCCGCCGGGGCGGCTAGCGATCCGGAGGCTGCGTCCGAGCGGCCGCCGCGCGGGGCGGGCAGGGGGCGTGACCGAGCCCGAGGACCGTCCTTTGCGCGAACCCAAACTCTTCGCCGGCGCCAGGATCAGGCAGATCCGCGAGCAGCGCGGCCTGCAGCAGCGCGACATCGCCCGCCGCCTCGGCCTGTCGCCGAGCTACATGAACCAGATCGAGAACGACCGCCGGCCCGTGCCGCCGCGCCTCGCGGCGCCGCTCTGCGACCTGCTCGGCATTCCCCTCGCCGAACTCTCCGGCGATGACGAGGTCCGCCGCGCCGGCGACCTGCTCGAAGCCGCGCTCGACCCCGCCCTCGGCCCCGGTCGCCTCACCTTCACCGAGGCCCGCGCCGCCGTGCGCGACACGCCCGAACTCGCCCGCCGCTTCATCGCGCTCTACGCCGCCTATCGCGCCCAGCAGGCCCGCCTCGCGCGCGATCCCGCCCTCGGCCGCGACGAACCGGGCCCGCTGCCGCCCTATGACGAGGTGCGCGACTGGGTGCAGTCCGAGCGGAACTACTTCCACGAGATCGACCTCGCGGCCGAGCGCCTCGCCGCGCATATCCATGCGACGCTGGGCCCCGATTCCGCCGCCCTCGAACGCCATCTCGCCGCCGGTCACCGGATCGAGGTCGTTCCCTCGGCCAATCTCCTCCCCGACGGCATCCTCTGGCAGATCGACCGCCGCAACCGCCGCCTCCTCATCGCCGAGGAAATGCGCCTCGAAACCCGCCGCTTCTCGCTCGCCCACGTGATCGGCCTGCTCAGCCACGGCCGGCTGATCTCGCGGCTGATCGAGCGGGCGAAAGTCTCGTCGGACGCCGCGCGCGGCATCGCCCGCGTCGCCCTCGCGAACTACTTCGCCGGCGCGCTGATCATGCCCTACGCCGCCTTCCTCGCCGAGGCGGAGGCCGAACGATACGACATCCAGCGCCTGCAGATCCGCTTCCAGGCGAGCTTCGAGCAGGTCTGCCACCGGCTCAGCACGCTGCAGCGCCCCGGCGCCCAGGGCATTCCGTTCTTCTTCCTCAAGACCGACACCGCCGGCAACGTGCTCAAGCGCAGCAGCGCCACCCGCTTCCGGTTCGACCGCTTCGGCGGCCCGTGCCCGCTCTGGAACGTCTACCAGGCCTTCTCGCAGCCGGGGAAAATCTCCGTCCAGCTCGCCCAGCCGCCGGGCGAAACCACCTATATCAGCATCGCCCGCACGGTCGGCGGCGGCGGCACGTCCTACCTGTCGCGCCCGCGCGCCGTCGCGGTCGGCCTCGGCTGCGAGATCCAGTACGCGCCGCGCATCGTCTACGCCGCCGGGCTCGATCTCGACCGCCCCGGCGCGATCGACCCGATCGGCCCCGGTTGCCGCTCCTGCCCGCGCGTCGCCTGCCGCCACCGCGCCATGCCGCCGATCGACGGCACGATCGATGTCGGCACCGCCGAGCGTGGCGTGGTGCCCTACCGCGTCAGCCGCCCGCCGCCCGGCGCGTGAGCGCCATCTGGCCGGAACGACCGGCCTCGACTATCAGGGCGCGATGACGATCCCCGGCAGCCCCGTGAATCCCGCCGCGCCGCTGCGGATCGAGTCCCTGCGCCTCACGGATTTCCGCTCCTACGCCCGGCTCGACTGGCAGCCCGGCGGCATGGTCGTCGCCCTCGCGGGGCCGAACGGCGCCGGCAAGACCAACCTGCTCGAAGCCGTCTCGCTGCTCGCCCCCGGCCGCGGCCTGCGCGGCGCCCGCCTCGCCGAACTCGCCCGCCGCGCGCCCGGCGCCTCCGGCGGCTGGGCCGTCGCCGCCCGGATCG
>NZ_JFHO01000103.1:0-5790 GCF_000724705.2 Acidiphilium sp. JA12-A1 | reverse complement strand
GATGCGTGCCGGATTGTCCGCCGTTCGGTTGACGCCGCGAGCACGCCCGACCGCCTGAATCACTTCTGCGTCCGTGATCGCGCGCCGGATGCTTTCGAGCGATGGATCGACGAAACCCGTCCGAGAAATCGGTTCGCCGCGACCATCACGCATGAGAATATGGTCGATCATCGGCGCCATCTCGGTCGTGGTTGGGTGCTTGCCGGTCAGGGCAACCACAATGGCACGATGCGCTTCCGGCGACGCCTGTGGACGGCCGATCACGAATAGACAGTCCACCACGCCGAAAGCATCGAGACCGGCGATGGCATTGAAATGTGCCACATCGACGCCGGGGATGCCGGCGAATTCGGCTTCCGCGCCGTGATACGTGATCACCAAGCCGGAGCCGTCACCCACCTGCAGCCGAATGAAATCCCGGATGTTACGGATGCGACGGGCGCGCCGTCTGTCCTCGGCGGTGCCCCCCTCGGTAGGAAGCACGGACGTCTTGCCAAAACCACCTGTGGGGAGACCTTTCTTGTCGACCGTCGGGAGCACTTGCGTCACATGCTGATGCGGCGTGGCGGCGCGCAATGATGCCGTCAGACGCATGTGCGGAAGGAAAGCCCTGACCTGATCAAGGGCCAGTGTCGCATCGAGGTGCAGGATGGGAAGCCTCGCGATGTCTTCATGGACCTGATGCCGCCCATAAAGGGCTAGCGTCGCCTGCACGCCCGAAGAGCAACGTTGCTCGACCTTCTGCAGCCGACCGTCCTCTGCGCCGGAGAGCATCGCCTCGATGGCACGCCACATCTCTGCACGACGCGAGAGAGTGCGGTTCACAGCAGCCTTGTCCAAGGCCGCTTCCCGATCCGTGGCGCTCATCGTCGGCCGGAGTAGGCGTGTCGTGTCCACCTTGCGCGCCCACTCCAGCTTGGCTGCCGCCTGCGCGTCGGCGATGGTCAGCAGGCCGTTGAAGGATGCGGAGGTTAGGAACTCATTGTCGGCCGCGGCGGCCACTGCACGCTCGACGATGGTGCACCAGCCATAGAGCTTGCGGGTCCCACTCGGATCGGGGGCACCGTTCGCGAGGACCTGATTGCGACGTACATCGGAAGCGAGCGATGAAAGGGAAATGTCACGCCTTTTCTGCACGCCTCGCTGCCAGAACCCTTCGTCTACGACCACAATGCCGAAATCGCTGACCGAGATCGGGATAGGCACAAACAGCGCATTGTTGGCCGCGATGATGACGTCGGCGGATGCGGCGGCTTGCTTCTGCTGCAGGTACTGACAGCTACTCCGAAACGGGCACTGCGGCCCTCCCTGAGTGCCGCAGACGGTCTTTCCCACGTCGGCGTGGACGGCTTGCGCTTCATTGATCGCGTCGAGGTCACGGCACATTGTCTGACCCGAGCCGGGATCAATGGTATCGCGACCGCGCCAGACGACAGCCTTGATCCCGAGCAGCCTGAACTCCTTCAGTGTCTCATCCGCGAGCCTATGGTGGGGCACGAGCCAGAGCACCCGGTGCGGGCTCCCGGCCGCGCGCGCCTCAGATATGAAGCGGTTCACCTCTCGTCGCACGGCGGAGGATTTTCCAAGGCCGACATCGACGTGCATGGCGAAATGAAGACCGGCTGCGCCGACGTCACCGCTTCCGCTTCGGTGCCACGTCAGAATTTTGTCGATGACGTTCTGGATCTCCCGCACCATTTTGACGCGGACCGCCGCCGCGCTGGCAAGAGCCGGTTCGTGGCGCGGTCCATGGAAACCCGGCACCCGGAGTTTGGCGCACAGAGCGTGGATCGGCCAGTTGGCCGGGTTCCGGGCTTCCAGCCGCGCGTTGACGGTTGCGGGGTCGATGACCGCACCGGCATTCGCTTTCGCGACGATCTGATCGCAGACCGCCGCGATGTGCTTCTCGTACTGCTCCGGGGTCATCAGAAATCGGCGTCCATGATGACCTGATCGGCGGGAACCCCGGCCGATGCCGAAGCATGTTCACGACGGGCCGAGGAGAGCTTCGCGCGGAAGCTGGGCGTCAGGTAGGCGGGCTCGGCTTCCCTCACGCGCGTGAGAAGGTGGCCGAAATCGTGCCGCAGCGCGCCACCGTGGCGAAAGGCAAGCCATTTCTCGTCGACGGACCGGTGCCGGTAGGCTGGACTCTTGCGGCTGTACTCGTGAGCGAGATCGCGGCCACGGGCGCTGCCACCGGTCGCGCGGTAGATGGCAGACAGCACAGCGACCCAGTCATCGTAGCCCGTGTCAGCCGGGAGGTGAGCCACGATGTCGGCGACATCGTTGTCGGTGTAGTCGCTGCGCTCGCGGCCGTGCGGTGCCCACGGTTCCGGGTCTGTCGTCTTCGGCTCATCGTCGCCGATGCCGAAGATCGTGCGGCACCGGGAGAGGAACTCGGCGATCTGGACCGCCTTGATCAGAGGCAGGGTCTCACGCGGAACCCGCGCGAGACCGTCATCCGAGCGGCCCTCAGGCGTGATCCATTCGACGACTCCGAGATCGGGATGGATGCCGTGGACCATGCACTGTTGGCCGAGGCCGAGGATTTCGACCTTGTAGCCGTCGACCTTACCCACCTTCTGCTTTCTCGGCTCGCCTTCGGCGCGGTACAGCGCGAGATATCGAGGCGAGGTATGGCCGCGAACGCGCTTTGCCGGCGACGGTCCGAGCGTGTCGAGCAGCGCGGCCGTTACCTCGTCGGCGGCACTCGGATCATCAACGTCCACGTCGACCGCGTAGAGGCCGGCGCAGAGAATACCGGTGTTCCAGTCGCGAGCCGTGATCGGATCGATCCACTCTGTTTGGCCAGCACGGGCGCGGGCCTTGATCGGCCAATCGTGCTCGGAGGGGACCTTCTCGGCGCTGGCGAGAGGAACTGGAAGGTAACCACTACGAAGAATAACGGAACGGAAATGCCGCGCTTCCTCCGCCAATATCAAATGCAGTTCGGCCTCTGAAGCCGATGACAAATTTCGATCATTGTCAGCGTCGTCATAAATAGAAGTGTTCATCAAAATAATGCCCAATCAATGCGCCCGGCGTGTCTGCGCCGGGCGTAGTCTTCTGTCAGTTCGTTTCGAAAAAGCCGCTCGTGGCTGTACGCTTGGGGACAGTGTACCCGGCGTCGATCCACGCTTGCACTTCGGTCGCGTCATACCGAATCAGCCGCCCAACGCGGTAGAACGGCGGTCCGTAACCACGGGCCGCAGCGTTATCCAGCGTTGAACGGGCGATTCCCAAAATTTGGGACAAATCGTCCCGCGTGAGCCAGTTCGTGTTTCTGAAATCCATTTTTCGTCTAATTCCGGCATTCTACCCGAGGCCGAATTGCCTCGTCCATTTCTATTTAGCTCGCGATCTTCTCCGACCTGCGCCGGCCGCGAACGGGTCTGCGTCCCACTCGTCACATTTGGTTCGGCTTACGCTGACACCACCCTCACTCGGCCGGGGATCGCCGTATCGCCTAACAACGCGCCGGTGAAGAACCATTCAAGAACGTCGATCTGTGGAGCCGGCGTGACTTCTTCGTCCAATGCCCACGATAAGTGGTCCGCTGGTCATGTCGGCCCCGGCTCGTCATGTCGAGTTCGGTGCGCTTGCAATACAATTACGGCACTAATAGAACGGGGCTTTGTTGAGGTGTGCCATTGGATGCAGGTGCAAGGGACTCGTAATGCGCCGTCTGAAATTGGTCTTTCGTGCTATCGCGTACGTCGCAAGCATCGGTCTGGTCGGCTGCTCGATGATAGGCGGATGGATTCCCGGCACGATCTATAGCAACGACGGGACCGTCCTGAGCTTCTCCATCCAAAAGGAGTTCCACACGGGCGGCATGAAGGCATTCAATCCAAAGACTGGCGAAGCCTTCACAGGTTCATACGTCGGCGTTCTGCCTTCAGCCCAAGCGAGTTCTTTCGGCGTCGCAAACGTAGGTGGCGGTGTTCCCTCAGGCGAAAGTTTCACCACTGTCCGCTCGAACATGGCCAATGCGAGGGGTTTCCTGCGCGGCGACAAGGGAACGATGCTAACCTGCAGCATGCAGATTCAGGCGGGGCTCAATCCGCATGGTATCGGGACTTGCACCGACAATCACGACGAGCACTACGATCTGCAGTTCTGAGAGGAGCGGCGGAACTCGGAGCGCTCTCGTTCCGACGGCATGCCCTGCGGGCCGTCCTGTTACTTGGGGAAGCCGCGCCGTGATCGTCATCGTTAACTTTTGATATTTATATCTAAAAAATAGATTTGGCTGCGATTTCCAGCCACTGCACCACCGCGCCGAATGCGTGATGAAGTGACGGGTCTAAATTCGCGAGCCATGCGACCGCTCCCCCCCCTACAATGCTTCCTGCGGTTGTCATTGCCGCGTCCATCGCCTTGTCGAGCTTTTTCGCGCCCCACGTTGCAGTTGCAATGATCGCATTCCGGAGGGGGGCCACCCACCGCTTAACAAATGCGATGGTCGGCTTGGATTTTGACAGTTCGGCGCTGAGTTCTGCGGCGGCACGACGCAGCTCGTCAAGGTTGGCGCCCTCATCTTCTGCAGCTTCAGACTCACTGGCCGGTGGCCGATTATGGCCAATGCCGATAGGTCGAACCTGATCCAGTGCTGCGCGAAGTTGTTCAACCGCGGCCCGCGCTTCTGCACGAGCGCTACGTTCGGCGAGCGTTCCGTACTCAGCGCTGGGTTCGTCTAGAAAGACATCCAGAGCGATAGGTTCGTCGGGGGGGGCAGTTTCGTCATAATCTTCACGTGTAGGCTTCGAAGCCCAATCGACCGTGCCTTCAGCTTCTATCTCCTGCGCCGCTTCGTCGATGAGCCCTTCTGAAACCAAACTCCCAAACTTCGTATATAACACGTCACGCGCGTCATGCGGCCCTCCCCAAATCCAGAGGTAACCGCCTTCGGCGCTGTCATAGGGGGTGCGTTCGGCGGGGTCCTCGTAGTTTTGGCCAAACCAATCGATCATTAGTTCCAGCTTTTGCGCCTTCCGCATTCGCCGAAAGGCCGTTCGAGATATGCCAGACGCGGAACCGTCCTCTAAAAATGGGCGACGTTCGGTCATCGTGGGGCCATTGGGTCAAAGTGTAGCGCTGCTGCCTGTGCATAGACCATTGGGTCGCCCTGCGCCACACTGGCCCTTGATCAGGTCAGGGCTTTCCTTCCGCACATGCGTCTGACGGCATCATTGCGCGCCGCCACGCCGCATCAGCATGTGACGCAAGTGCTCCCGACGGTCGACAAGAAAGGTCTCCCCACAGGTGGTTTTGGCAAGACGTCCGTGCTTCCTACCGAGGGGGGCACCGCCGAGGACAGACGGCGCGCCCGTCGCATCCGTAACATCCGGGATTTCATTCGGCTGCAGGTGGGTGACGGCTCCGGCTTGGTGATCACGTATCACGGCGCGGAAGCCGAATTCGCCGGCATCCCCGGCGTCGATGTGGCACATTTCAATGCCATCGCCGGTCTCGATGCTTTCGGCGTGGTGGACTGTCTATTCGTGATCGGCCGTCCACAGGCGTCGCCGGAAGCGCATCGTGCCATTGTGGTTGCCCTGACCGGCAAGCACCCAACCACGACCGAGATGGCGCCGATGATCGACCATATTCTCATGCGTGATGGTCGCGGCGAACCGATTTCTCGGACGGGTTTCGTCGATCCATCGCTCGAAAGCATCCGGCGCGCGATCACGGACGCAGAAGTGATTCAGGCGGTCGGGCGTGCTCGCGGCGTCAACCGAACGGCGGACAATCCGGCACGCATCTTCGTGCTCAACGATGTCGTCC
>NZ_JFHO01000104.1:0-6399 GCF_000724705.2 Acidiphilium sp. JA12-A1 | reverse complement strand
CAGCCCGTCCCCCGCCGCAGCAGGGAGCCGGGCAACCGCCGCGGCGGCCGCGAGGATGCCGGCCCGCGCGAGCCGGTCGTCGGCTTCGGCGATGACATTCCGGCCTTCATGCAGATCCGCCGCCGCGCCCGCCCGGCGGCCGGACCGGATACCGACGGGCAGGACGGAAAAGACCAGAACGAGGATACGGAAATCGCCGCATGAACGAGATGAAACGGGTCGTGGAAACCGGCGCGCACAAGCCGGCCGGCAAGGGCAGCTTCACGCCATTCGAGTGGGACGACGCCCTTCACCTTGACACGCAGCTGACGGAAGACGAGCGCGCCATCCGCGATGCGGCGCATGAATACTGTCAGAACAAGCTCTTCCCGCGCGTTCTTAAAGGTTTCCGCGAAGAAACCTTCGACCGTTCGATCATGTCCGAAATGGGCGAGATGGGCTTTCTCGGCGCCACCCTCTCCACCCATGGCTGCGCCGACGTCTCCTACGTCGCCTACGGGCTGATCGCCCGCGAGGTCGAGCGCGTCGATTCCGGCTACCGCTCGGCCTTCTCGGTGCAGTCCTCGCTGGTGATGTACCCGATCTACGCCTTCGGGTCGGAGGCGCAGAAGGACAAGTACCTGCCGAAGCTGCGCGCCGGCGAATGGGTCGGCTGCTTCGGCCTCACCGAGCCCGATGCCGGCTCCGATCCCGGCTCGATGCGCACCCGCGCGAAGAAGGTCGATGGCGGCTACATCCTGAACGGCTCGAAGACCTGGATCAGCAACTCGCCGATCGCCGATGTCTGCCTGGTCTGGGCCAAGGACGACGAGGGCGTGATCCGCGGCTTCCTCGTCGACCGCGGCTCCAAGGGCCTGGAGACGCCGAAGATCGAGGGCAAGTTCTCGCTCCGCGCCTCGGTCACCGGCATGATCATGCTCTCGGACGTCTTCGTCCCCGAGGATCACATGCTGCCCGGCGTGAAGGGGCTGCGCGGCCCGTTCTCCTGCCTCAACAACGCGCGCTACGGCATCGCCTGGGGCGCGCTGGGGGCCGCCGAGTTCTGCTGGCACGCCGCCCGGCAATACACGCTGGATCGCAAGATGTTCGGCCGCCCGCTGGCCGCGACCCAGCTCGTGCAGAAGAAGCTGGCCGACATGCAGACCGAGATCACGCTCGGCCTGCAGGGCGCGCTGCGCCTCGGCCGCCTGCTCGATGCCGGCGAGGCCGCGCCGGAAATGATCTCGCTGATGAAGCGCAACAATTGCGGCAAGTCGCTCGACATCGCCCGCCTCGCGCGCGACATGCACGGCGGCAACGGCATCGTCGACGAGTACCATGTCATCCGCCACATGGTGAATCTCGAAACCGTCAACACCTACGAGGGCGCGCACGACGTCCACGCGCTGATCCTCGGCCGCGCCCAGACCGGCCTGTCCGCGTTCTGATCAGCCCCACACCGGCGCCGCGGGCCTGTGCCGCACGGCGCCGGTGAGCGGTCAGCCTAGCCGATCGTCGTGGCGATCGTCCCGGCCGTCTGCGGCATCCGCATGCCGCCGGCCATCCGGTTGACCACGAGATCGGGGCGGGATGTGGCGTGTCCGCCAAACACGGGCACGGTCTCGCCGGTCACCAGCCCCTGGTAGGTGTCGTCGGAGAGCGACATCTCGCTGAGCGCCAGCGTCTTGCCGGGAATCCCCCGATGCTCGCCGATCTTGCAGCCCATCAGCACGGTCTGCACGTCAAGCCCCGGATAGTCGCGCGGCGGGGCCATCTCCCGGAAGCCCATCCGCCTGTAGAAGCCGGTGTGATTGGCGGTCACGGCGGCGAAGATGATATCGGCGTGGAAATGCAGGATCAGGTAGCCCGCGACGTGATAGAGACCGAGCAGGAGGGCGACGTTCCTGGCGTGCCGGGGGCTGCACGCGAGCCGCGTGATCTCGACCGCCCGGGCCGGACGCCCCTCCGCCGCGAGGCCTGCGAGACAGGTGTCGATCTCGGTGCGGAACATCGCCGCGGCGGGCAGATCGCCCGGCCGGTCGTTGCCGTCGCGATGGCCGAGCATGCACACCCGCACCGATGCCGCGGCCTCGCCGTCGGTGTAGAGCACCAGCGTCTTGCTTAGCGGCGATTCGTCATAAGTATCAGAGAACAGGGCGTCGCGGCGTGGCGCGAGATAGCCCGCGGCGACGTAGGCCTCGTACCGCACGGCGAGGGCTTCCCGAAACCCCTCGTCGTCGAGAACGAGCCGCGCCGTCACACCGTCAGAGCGGCGGGCCGGGAGATGATTGAAATTCGTCGTCCGGGTGAGTTGATGACCAAGGATCGAGCCGTCCATAGGGGGTCTCCTTTGAGAACAAACGGATAACAATGCTTTATCCGATATGATTGCTTAACAGATCAGTGGTGATTCCTTTGTTCCATGAATGGAAAATTTCAGGTAAACGACATCCTGATCATGCCGGCGAGTACCGTGAACATACAGCGACAATCGTTTGTTCAGATAATTAAACGAGGGCGTCTCTATAACGCGGTCTGGGCCACGGATGTTGTCCCGGAGCAGCTTGTCGCACCGATCGCCGTCGAAGGTCTCGAACTCAGGATCAGGCTGACGCGCGTCGCAAGCCTGGTCGGGCTTCTGGTCGCCGGCGCCATCGCGTTCGATTTCCATGCGACGACGCGGCGTCCATCGGTGCTCGCCGCCTTCCTCGCGCTTGCCATCACCTATCTCGCGCTGTTCGGCTTCACCACGGCATGGCCCGTCATCCGCCGCCGGATCGCCGATTTCGGCCGCGCGAAGGCCGCGTTCAACCGTCTCATCTTCGCGCTGGGCGTTTTCTGGGCCACCTATCTGGTCCTGCTCATGCGGGCCTCGGATTCCGCGAACCAGGCGCTCCTGCTCAGCATCATGATCGGCCTGATCTCGACGACGATCTCCGCCGGCCCGCTCTCCTCGACCCTCTCGTTCTGGGCGCCGCTGACCGTCGGCGCCTTCACCGCGCTCTATGTCTCGCACGATCTCTGGCGGCCGGTCTTCGTGATCACGCTGGGGGCCTATTCCGCCTTCGTCTTCTTCACGATGGTCGTCCTCAACCGCCGCATGCTCGAACGCAGCGTCAACGCCCTCGAACTCATGCGCACCAGCGAGACGATCCAGATGCTGCTGCGCGATTTCGAGGAGAACGCGAGCGACTGGCTCTGGGAGACCGACGCGGCGCTGAACCTCGTTCATCCCTCGGCGCGGCTGGCCGAGGTGGCGCACCGCCCGGCCAGCGAAATCCGCGGCAACCTGTTCGATTTCATGGCCGGCACCGACGCCGCCCTGGCCAGCCCGGCGGATCCGGCCATCGATCCCTATGCCGAGCTCCGCCGGCAGATCCGCATGCGCCGCCCGTTCCGCGATCTGGTGGTGCCGGTCTCGGCCGCGGGCGAGCGGCGCTGGTGGTCGCTGACCGGCAAGCCGACGCTCGATCACGAGGGCGCCTTCGCCGGCTATCGGGGCGTCGGCTCGGATGTCACGGCCATGCAGCGCTCCCGCCAGCGCATCGACTTCCTCGCCCAGCACGACACGCTGACCGAGCTGATCAACCGCGCCGCCTTCGGCGTGCTGCTCGACCGCGCGCTCGCCCCCGGCAATGCCTGCGGCGCGGCGCTGCTCTATCTCGACCTCGACCAGTTCAAGGCGGTGAACGACAGCTACGGCCACGGCCTGGGCGACATCCTGCTGCGCGCCGTCGCCAGCCGGCTGCGCAACGCCATCCGCGAAACCGACACCGCCGCCCGCCTCGGCGGCGACGAATTCGCCGTGCTGCTGCCCTCGAACAGCCGGATCGACGCCACCGCGATGGCCGACCGCATCATCGAGCGCCTGTCGCGCCCCTACCGGTTCGACGGCGTCTCGGTCGAGATCGGGGTGAGCATCGGCATCGCGCTCGCCCCCGCCGATGGCGACCGCCAGGACCTGCTGTTCCGCAACGCCGACCTCGCACTCTACCGCGCCAAGAACGACGGCCGCGGCACCTGGCGGCTGTTCGACCAGGCGATGGACCGCCAGGTCCAGAACCAGCGCAGCCTGCGCCGCGACATCAAGCGCGCCCTGCACGACGGGCAGCTCTTCGTCGAATACCAGCCCGTCGTCTGCCTGCGCACCCGCCGCATCCGCTCCGTCGAGGCGCTGGTCCGCTGGCGGCATCCGCAGCGCGGCATCATCGGGCCGGAGGATTTCATCGCCATCGCCGAGCGCTGCGGCCTGATCGGCGCCGTCACCCGCCACGTCCTGACCGAGGCCGCCTCGCTGGCCATCCGCCTGCCGTCCTCGGTCTCGGTCGCGATCAACCTCTCGGCGCTGCACCTGCGCGAGGCCCTGCTGTTCGACCAGCTCTCGGCGGTGATCTCCACCTCCGGCCTCGCCCCCGAGCGCGTCGAGTTCGAGGTGACCGAGACCGCGCTGCTGACCACGGACGACCGCACGATCGACAATCTGCGCCGCCTGCGCCGCTTCGGCTGCCGCATCGCGATCGACGATTTCGGCACCGGCTTCGCCTCGCTCTCCACGCTGCGCTCCTTCCCCTTCGACCGGCTCAAGATCGACCGCAGCTTCATCCACGAACTCGGCCGCGCCGAGAACGGCGAGCGGATCGTCAAGGCGATCGTCGAATTCGGCCAGACCCTCGGCCTGCTGATCACCGTCGAGGGCGTCGAAACCGAGGAACACGCCGCGATGCTTTACGGCTATCGCGACATCGATGCGCAGGGCTACCTCTTCTCCCCGCCCGTCTCCGGGGATAGGATAGTGGCCATCACGGGTTCGGGCGTCGCGACGATCGCGCCGGCCGAACCGGCGACCATGTGAGCCGCCGCCCGCCCCGGGGCGGGCGGCCTTCAGCCCTGTTCGGAGACAGCCATGACGACCAGCCCCCTGCGCGGCCGCATCCTCGATGACCTGAAGGCGGCGATGCGCGCGCGCGATGCGCTGCGCGTCTCCACGCTGCGCATGGTCTCGGCCAAGCTGAAGGACGCCGACATCGCCGCCCGCCCGCGCGGCATCGAGGCGATCGCCGAGCCCGACATCGTCGCCCTGCTGCGCGGCATGGTGAAATCCCGCCGCGAATCCGAGGCGCAGTACCGCGCCGGCAACCGCCCCGACCTCGCCGACCAGGAAGCCGGCGAAATCGCCATCATCGAGGGCTACCTGCCGCAAACCCTCGCCGGCGCCGCGCTGGATGACGCCATCGCCGCCGCTATCGCCGCCACCGGCGCGTCCGGCCCGAAGGAGATGGGCGCCGTCATCGCCGCGCTGAAGGCGGCGCACGGCCCGGCGCTCGACATGGCCGCCGCCTCGGCGGCGGTGAAGGCGAAGCTGGCCGGCGGATGAGCCTGCCGCCCCATTTTCTCGACGAACTGCGCCACCGCACGCCGCTCGCCCCCCTGGTCGCCCGCCGCGTGCGGCTCGAGCGCGCCGGCCGCGACCAGAAGGGCTGCTGCCCGTTCCACAACGAGAAATCCCCGTCCTTCTACGTCTACGACGATCACTACCACTGCTTCGGCTGCGGCGCGCATGGCGACGCCATCAGCTTCGTCATGCAGAGCGAGGGGGCGAGCTTCATCGAGGCGGTCGAGCGCCTCGCCGCCGAGGCCGGGCTCGAGGTGCCGAAGCCGAGCCCCGCCGCCGCCGAGGCCGCGAAGCGCGAGGCCGAGCTGGCGGATGTTCTGGAAGCCGCCGCCGCCGAATACCGCCGCCGCCTCGCGCTGCCCGAGGGCGAGGCCGCCCGCGCCTATCTCGCCGCCCGCGGCCTCGATGCGCCGACCATCGCCCGCTTCGGCCTCGGCTGGTCGGGCGAGGGCAGGGGGTCGCTGCGCGCGGCGCTCGCCCGCCAGGGCATCGCCGAATCCCGCCTCGTCGAGGCCGGGCTGATGAAACAGGGCGAGCGCGGCGCGGTCGACTATTTCTACGGCCGCGTGATGTTCCCCATCCGCGACCGCGCCGGCCGCATGGTCAGCTTCGGCGGCCGCCTGCTCGGCGACGGCCAGCCGAAATACCTCAACGGCCCCGAAACCGCGCTCTTCTCCAAGCGCCGCACCCTCTACGGGATCGACACCGCCCGCCCCGCCATCCGCGCCGGCGCCGCGCTGATCGTGGTCGAGGGCTACATGGACGTGATCGCGCTCGCCGCCGCCGGTTTCGAGGGCGCCGTCGCCCCGCTCGGCACCGCCCTCACCGAATCCCATCTCGAGGAACTCTGGCGCCTCTCGCCGCGCCCCATCCTCTGCCTCGATGGCGACGCCGCCGGCCGCCGCGCCGCCCTGCGCGCCATCGAGCTCGCCCTGAAGCAGCTCACCCCCGATCGCGGCCTCGCGGTGCTGACCCTGCCCGGCGCCGACGACCCCGACAGTTTCATCCGCCGCGAGGGAGCCGCCGCC
>NZ_JFHO01000105.1:0-3608 GCF_000724705.2 Acidiphilium sp. JA12-A1 | reverse complement strand
GCATGGATGACGCGCAGGTAGATCGCGAGAGCCACGAGGTTGAGGCTGAATGGTGTGCCGGTCTCCATGCCTTCCGGGACGGCTGCCAGCGTGGTCGCCCCACAGCACGGACAATGGCCGGCATAGCGTTCGACGCGGGTGACGACCGGCTTGATCGGCGGCAGATCGATCTTGTCGTAGCGCTGCGCGAGGCGCTGATCCGCGTCAGTCAGCCCGGCACGGCAGTGCTGGCAATGCGCCGCCTTCGCGATCACCGTCTGATCGGGGTTCTCGGCAAGCAAGCGACCGCCACCCTCACGGCCGAGACTGCCTTTGCGGGGCCCCTTGCGCGGACTTTTCTCGGGCCGGTTTGGCTTCTGCCCGCGCGATGGCGGCAGGCTCGAATTGTCCGGCCGCTTCGGCGGTTCGTTTAGCCGCGCCTCCAACTCCGCAATCCGGCGTTCCGCATCCGAAAGCCGGATTGCCAGTTCCGCGTTCCTGCGCTCGGATGATTGCAACGCGTCCCATAGCGCGCGGATCAGCGCGTCTTTCTCAGCGTGCGATAGGAGAGACAGGTCAGGAAGCTCGTTCACGCCTCCCGTCGAATCGTATCCGCCGTGGTCACGTCAATTCACAATCGATTCAACTTATCGACGGACCAGGATGAGCAGATACTTCAATTTTAATGGTCGAAATATCAAAAATGTTTTCTTTCTCTAAATCTCGACGGAAATCTCTTTTTAATTTCTCAATTCGTGTCGGTTTCTCATAATTTCCAGTTGTTACATAATAACAGCTAATTTTTGGATTTCGTTTTCCAGTAAGCTTTTCATATATTTTGTTTTTCGCTAGTATAAGTTCATCTATGACATCACTTTCGCCGCACAAATCACCTGAAAAGAAGCCGATTATCGCATCAAAAAATTTTGATATATCGCCATAATCAAATTTCTCACTTGATTTTGACTGAAAAAATATGAATTCAATAGAAGGTGATTTGATTACAGAAAGCTTATCTTGAGCATCTTGGAGATTCTGAACAAGTTCACCTTGTATGAGAATGGCTATTCCATCTAGGCCAAATTCATCACCTTTGAGATGAACGTCATATGCATCAACCGACTCGCCGAGGTGGCCATTTATAATTGAGAAAATTGAATAAATCTCAAAATTTGTGTCTTGTGAGTCTTTCGTTAGAGAAGCTGAAGTGGTAAATTCTCTCAATTGTGCTTGTATTACAGGATTCATTCTGGCGTCTCTCAATTAAGTGGTTGGTCTATTATTCTAAGCTTACGGTTATAGCTTATGGCATCCTACGGCCACCGCCAATGCTTCGGCAACTCCCCAATCCCCGCCATCCATGACGGCGCTTCCGCCATCTGGATCGCCTCGGTCGGGGGCAGAATCTCGGGGTCGTCGAACGTGCCCGTCTGCACGTCCACGCTCCCCGGAAACAGCTTTTGGCTCCGGTAGAACAGCCCCGCGCCGCATCTCGGGCAGAACGAGCGCTCCACGTCGCCGGAGGAGCGATAGACCGAGACCTCGCCGCTGACCCGGAGCATACCCTCGTCCACCACCGCCCAGGCCACCACCGGCGCCCCCGCGCAGCGCCGGCAATCGGCGCAGAAACACAGCGAATGCCGCCGGGGCCGCCCGCCGATCACATACCGCACCGCCCCGCAATGGCACCCGCCCGCAATCTCCATCGCCTCCATCGAACCACCCTCCGGCGTCGTCACCCCGCAACCCTAACCCGCCCGCCGCCCGACCCGAAGCGGAATCGCCCCACCATGCCCGCGCCGTATGGCAGGCGGCGAAAAAACACGGACTGGCGCAAGAACCTGTTAAGAAAACCGGCATAGACCCGCAACAAACAAGAACAGACCAAGTCAACACGGAGTCCGATACATGACGATTGGCAATATGCGTCAAATTCTAGATAATTCTCGAACATTCGACGCACTTGGGGACTCCTTCGGCATCATCAGCTTTGCCCCCGACGGCACGATTACTGATGCCAACGACAATTTTCTTCAGTTGATGGGCTACCGCATCGGCGAAATCGCCGGCCGCCATCACCGCATCTTTCTCTCCGCCGAGGAACGCGATGCCGCCGCCTACGGCGAGTTCTGGCAGCGCCTGCGCGGCGGCGCCTTCTGCTCCGGCGAGTTCCGCCGCATCGCCAAGTCCGGCGGCGATGTCTGGCTCCGCGCCTCCTACGTCCCCGTCCGCAACCGCGCCGGCAAGGTCGTCAAGGTGGTCAAGGTCGCCCTCGACATCACCGCCGAGAAACAGGCCGCCGCCGAAAACCAGAGCCTCCTCAACGCCATCGAGCGCTCCCAGGCCGTCATCAAGTTCGCGCTCGACGGCACCATCCTCGAAGCCAACGACAACTTCCTCCACCTCATGGGCTACGCGCGCGACGAGGTCGTGGGCCGCCAGCACAGCCTCTTCGCGATCGATGGCTACGCCGCCAGCCGCGAATACCAGGCCTTCTGGGAACGCCTGCGCCAGGGCGAATTCCTCTCCGCCGAGTTCGAGCGCGTCGCCAAGGGCGGCCGCCACGTCTGGCTCCAGGCCACCTACAACCCGGTCTACGACGCCGAGGGCAAGGTGACGAAGGTCGTCAAGTTCGCGGTCGACCTCACCGAACGCATGGCCGAGGTGAACGTCGTCGGCGACGCCCTCGAACGCGTCTCCGAAGGCGATCTCACCGCCTCCGTCGACCGCCAGCTGATCCCCTCGCTCGACAAGCTCCGCATCGACTTCAACACCGCCGCCAGCCGCCTCGCCGAAAGCGTCAACGGCGTCCGCCAGAGCACCGACGAAATCAATCTCGGCGTCGCCGAAATCGCCGAAGCCGCCGAGGATCTCGCCCGCCGCACCGAACAGCAGGCCTCCACCCTGGAGGAAACCTCCTCCGTGCTCGACAGCGTCACCACCGGCATCCGCCGCACCGCCGACAACGCCTCCAAGGCCGCCAGCGCCGTCGACGCCACCAACAACGCCGCGCGCAAGTCCCACGCCATCGTCGGCGAGGCCGTGGTCGCCATGAACCGCATCGAAACATCCGCCCGCGAGATCGACCAGATCATCGGCCTGATCGACGAAATGGCCTTCCAGACCAACCTCCTCGCCCTCAATGCCGGGGTCGAGGCCGCCCGCGCCGGCGATGCCGGGCGCGGCTTCGCCGTCGTCGCCTCCGAGGTCCGCGCCCTCGCGCACCGCTCCGCCGATGCCGCCAAATCCATCAAGCTGCTCATCGCCCGCTCCTCCGAACAGGTCGGCAACGGCGTCCGCCTCGTCGGCGAAACCGGCACGGCACTGGATACCATCCTCGGCCACGTCACCGACCTGCACGGCCTCGTCGGCGAAATCGCCACCGCCGCCGCCGAACAGGCCGGCAGCCTCGCCGAAATCAACGCCGCCACCGGCCAGATGAACCAGGCCGTCCAGCAGAACGCCGCCATGGTCGAGCAGACCTCCGCCGCCACCCACTCCCTGCGCGAGGAAATCAGCCGCCTCGCCGGCCGCGTCTCCGGCTTCCGCACCGCCCACGCCGCAACCGCCCACGCGGCACCCGCCGCAACCGCCCACGCGGCACCCGCCGCAACCGCCCACACGGCACC
>NZ_JFHO01000106.1:0-16468 GCF_000724705.2 Acidiphilium sp. JA12-A1 | reverse complement strand
CCAGCGCCGCCGCCGCCGCCGCGTTCTGCGACCGGCTGAAGACCCGCCACGTCGCCTGCTACGTCCCGCCGAAGTGAGGCACCGTCCATGAAGGCCGCCATACTCGGCATCGCCGGCCCCACCCTCGCGCCGGAGGAACGCGCGCTGTTCGCCGAGCATCCGCCGGCGGGCGTGATCCTGTTCGGCCGCAACATCGCCGACCCGGCGCAGCTCCGCGATCTCGTCGCCGCGCTGCGCGAGAGCCTGCCGAAAGAGGCGGTGCTGATGGTCGACCAGGAAGGCGGCCGCGTCGCCCGGCTGCGCGCGCCGCACTGGCCCGAACTGCCGCCCGCCGCCCATCTCGGCGCCCTGTTCGCGACGGACCCCGACGCCGCCCGCAACGCCGCCCGCGCCCATGGCGCCGCGATCGGCGCGATGGCCCGCGACGCGGGGTTCGACGTTGTCGCCGCCCCGGTGCTCGACGTCCCGGTTCCGGGTGCGCATGACGTGATCGGCGACCGGGCGATCGCCGCCGACCCCGCCGTGGTCGGCGCGCTGGGGGCGGACATCGCCTGGGGCCTGATGTTCCAAGGCATCGTGCCGGTGATGAAGCACATGCCCGGCCACGGTCGCGCCGGGCTCGACAGCCATCACGGCCTGCCACGCGTCACCGCAACCGCGCTCGATGCCGATTTCGCGCCCTTCGCGGCGAATCGCGACCTGCCCTGGGGCATGACCGCGCATATCCTCTACGAGGCGCTCGACCCCGCCCATCCCGCGACCTTCTCGCGCCGGATCATCGAGGAGGTGATCCGCGGGCGGATCGGCTTCCGGGGCATTCTGGTCAGCGACGACCTCGCGATGGGCGCGCTCGACGGCACGCCGGCCTCCCGCGCCCTGCGTGCCCTTGCCGCCGGCTGCGACCTCGCCCTCTACTGCCCCGGAGAGCCTGCGGCCAACCGCGCGGTGCTCGAAGCCGTGCCCGATCTCGACGTAGCGCTGATCCCCCGCCTCAAGCAGACGGCGATTCCATGACCCATAACCCCATCCTTTCGGTCGTGATCAGCGTGCTCGCGGCGATCCCGGCGATCGTGCTGCATGAACTCGCGCATGGCTACGCCGCGCTGGCCCTGGGTGACCGCACGGCCCAGCGCGCCGGGCGGCTCTCGTTCAATCCGCTGCGCCATGTCGACCGGTTCGGCACGGTGATCCTGCCGCTGTTTCTCATCGCCAGCCAGCTTCTGACGATCGGACGGATCGACTTCATGTTCGGCTGGGCGAAGCCGGTGCCGGTGGACCCGACCGGGTTCCGCGATCCGCGGCGCGGCATGGCGATCGTTGCCGCCGCCGGCCCGCTGTCGAATTTCGTCCTCGCCCTCGCCGCCGCCTTCGCCATCGCCGGCTTCGGGAATGTGCCGGTCCTTGGCGATTTCCTGCTCTATTTCCTGCTCTTCAACATCGTGCTCGGCCTGTTCAACCTGTTGCCGCTGCCCCCCTTCGACGGCGGGCGGATCGCCGTCGGCCTGCTGCCGCTACCCGCCGCCAGAATGCTCGCCCGCGTCGAGCGGCTCGGCATCCTGCTCATCCTTTCGGTGATCTTCATCCTGCCTGCGCTGCTCGGCCAGTTCGGCATCCGCTTCAACCCGGTATCGGACGCGCTCGGCCTCTGGGTGCCGCGCGTCGCTGCCTGGTTCCTCCACCTTGCTGGCGTCAATGCCGGATTCTGACGCCGCGCCGCGCTCCGAACCCGTCGAAGCCTTCATCGTCCGCTTCGAGGGGTTCGAGGGACCGCTCGACCTGTTGCTGGAACTGGCCCGCAGCCAGAAGGTCGATCTCGCCAATGTCTCGATCCTCGCCCTCGTCGAGCAATATCTCGCGATCGTCGAGGGCGCGCGGCGGGTGCGGCTGGAACTCGCGGCGGACTGGCTGGTCATGGCCGCCTGGCTCGCCTGGCTGAAATCCCGCCTGCTGCTGCCCGAGGACGAGACCGCCGCCGAAGAGGGCGAGATCGCCGCCGACGTGCTGGCCGCCCGGCTCCAGGCGCTGGAGGCCATCCGCGAGGGTGCCGCCTGGCTCGGCGCGCGGCCGCAACTCGGCCACGACGTCTTTCCCCGCGGCGCGCCCGAGGATTTCACCGAGATCGACCGCTCGCGGCTGCGCGTCGACCTCACCTCGCTGCTGACGGCCTATCTCGCCGCCCGCCGCCGGTCCGGCGCGAAGCGGCAATACCGGCCGAAGCCGATGAATTTCTGGTCGGTGCAGCAGGCGCTGGAGCGCCTGACCCGGCTGCTCGGCGCAACGCGGGACTGGACCGACCTCGCCGGCTTCCTGCCGCCCGAACTGCCCGATTCGCCCGAACCGCCGCTCGCCCGCCGCGCCGCCCTTTCCAGCACGCTGCTCGCCGGGCTCGAACTCGCCCGCGACGGCCAGCTCGCGCTCCGCCAGGAGCTGCCTTTCGGCCCCATCCAGATCCGTCCCGGCCCGGAGCCCGAACCCGACCATGAATGACACCGAACCGCCCAGCGCCCGCCCGCACGCCGAACGGCTGATCGAGGCGGTGATCTTCGCCAGCCGCGACCCGGTGCCGATGCGCACCCTCGCCACCCTGCTGCCCGAGGGCGAGGATCTCGACGCGGTGCTGGCCTCCCTCCGCGCCCGCCACGAGGGTGGTGGAATCGAACTGGTCGAGGCGGGGCAGGGGATGATGTTCCGCACCGCCCCGGATCTCGCGCCGGCGCTGCGCCGGGTCGTGGAAATCCCTCGTCGCCTGCCGCGCGCGGCGATGGAGACGCTCGCCGTCATCGCCTATCACCAGCCCGTCACCCGCGCCGAGATCGAGGAGATCCGCGGCGTCAGCCTCTCGCAATCGGTGCTTGATGCACTGCTTGAAGCCGATCTCGTGACCCCCGCCGGCCATCGCGAAGCCCCCGGCCGCCCGGCGCTCTGGGCCACGACGCCGCATTTCCTGGTCCAGTTCGGCCTCAAATCGCTGCGCGACCTGCCCAAGCGCAGCGATCTTCTGGTCGAGCCGGCCGGTCCGGCCCCCGCCGATCCTTGACCTCGGGCGCAGGACTGCTAGCAGAGAGGCCGGTTTAAGCGGACGGACATGCTCGGATTTTCCTGGCCAGAAATTGGCGTGATATTGATGGTGGCGCTCGTCGTCATCGGGCCCAAGGACCTGCCGGTGGCCATCCGCACGGCGACTGCGGCGCTGCGCAAGATGCGCGGCCTTGCCAGCGAGTTCCAGGGTCATGTTCAGGAACTCATGCGCGAGGCCGATCTCGCCGATATCGGCAATGATCTGCGCAATCTCCGCAATTTCGATCTCGGCAGCACGATCGAGCGCCATGTCGATCCCGATGGCACCATTCGCAGCAGCTTCGATCCGGCGGAGGGCGAAACCTATGGCGTTCCCTCGGCCGCCGACACCGTGATCGAGGGGGCGGCGGATGACGAATTCCCGCCGGATATGCCGGCCTTCATTCCGCCCGACGCGGTGCGCGCCCGACCGGTGCCCGCCTTCATTCCCCCCGGCACGCGACTCTGGTAGGCCCGCCGCATGACATCCGATGAGACCGAAACGCCGCAGGACGCGGACCCGATCAACGACAAGGAAATGCCGCTGCTCGACCATCTGGCCGAGCTGCGCCGCCGCCTGCTCTGGTCGGGCCTCGCCTTCCTCGCCGCCTTCCTCGTGTCGTACTACTACGCGCAGCCGATCTATCACTTCCTCGCCCAGCCGCTCGTCAACATCCTCAAGGAGCGCGGGCAGAAGCCGGAACTCGTCTACACGGCGCTCTACGAGGCGTTCTTCACCTATGTGAAGGTCGCGATCTTCGCCGCCGCCTTCATCTCCTTCCCGGTCATCGCCACGCAGATCTGGCTGTTCATCGCGCCCGGCCTCTACCGATCGGAAAAGCGCGCGCTGCTGCCCTTCCTGATCGCCACGCCGGTGCTGTTCTTCGCCGGCGGCGCGCTGGCATATTATGTCATATTTCCAAATGCCTGGAAGTTTTTCCTGAGTTTTCAGACGAACCCGCATAACGCGAATTTCCAGATCAACGTGCTGCCGCGCGTCTCGGACTATCTCAACCTGGTGATGAAGCTGATCTTCGCCTTCGGCATCTGCTTCGAACTGCCGGTACTGCTGACGCTGCTCGGCCGGGTCGGCATCGTCAACGCGGCGGCGCTGAAGAAATACCGCCGCTATGCCTATGTCGGCTGCTTCATCGTCGCGGCGATCCTGACCCCGCCGGACGTCTTCACCATGACCGGCCTCGCGCTGCCGCTGATCGCCCTGTTCGAACTGTCGATCTTCGCGGTGAAGATGGTCGAGCCGAAAGCCGAGGTTTCCGAGAATGCATGACCTGAAAGCCATTCGCGACGACGCCGCGGCCTTTGGTGCTGCGATGCGCCGACGAGGACTTGCCGGGCCGGAAGGGGCGGACGAGGGCGCGGCAGCACCGATCCGCGCTCTCGATGAAGAGCGCCGCCGCGCACAGACCGAGCTTCAGGGCCACGAAACGCGCCGCAACGAACTCGCCCGCGCGATCGGCCAGGCCAAGCGCGCCGGCGAGGATACCACGGCCCTCGAAGCCGAAGGCACGGCCCTGCGCCAGTCGATCGAGACCGCCAACGCCTGGCTTGCCGAATCGGCACGCAAGCTGGACGAGCTGCTTGCCGTCCTGCCCAACGTCCTCGATGCCGACGTCCCCGATGGCCCCGACGAAACTGCCAATGTGGAGCAAAAGCGGGTCGGCGCACCGCCCTCATTCGATTTCGAGGCAAGGCAGCATTTCGAACTCGGCGAAGCCCTCGGCCTGATGGATTTCGCCGGCGCGGCCAAGCTCGCCGGCGCCAGGTTCACCGTGCTGCGCGGCGATCTCGCCCGGCTCGAGCGCGCCCTCGGCCAGTTCATGCTCGACCTGCATGTGAACGAGCACGGCTATACCGAGGTTTCGCCGCCGCTGCTCGTCAACGACGCGACGATGTATGGCACCGGCCAGCTTCCCAAATTCGCCGAGGACCTCTTCCGCACCACCGACGGTCGCTGGCTGATCCCCACCGCCGAGGTGCCGCTGACCAACCTCGCCGCCGGCGAGATCCTCGATGCCACGAGCCTGCCGCTGCGCATGACGGCGCTGACCCCGTCATTCCGCTCCGAGGCCGGCTCAGCCGGGCGCGACACCCGCGGAATGCTGCGCCAGCACCAGTTCTGGAAGGTCGAGCTCGTCTCGCTCACCACGCCGGAGGCCAGCGCCGACGAGCACGAGCGGATGACAAGCTGCGCCGAAGCCGTGCTGGAACGCCTGGGCCTGCCCTATCGCCGCATGCTGCTCTGCGCCGGCGACACCGGCTTCTCCTCGGCCAAGACCTACGATCTCGAGGTATGGCTGCCGGGGCAGGGGGCCTATCGCGAAATCTCCTCCTGCTCGAACTGCCGCGCCTTTCAGGCCCGCCGCATGAACGCCCGCTACCGCCCGCCGCAGACCGGCCCGAAGCCGGCGAAGCCGGATTTCGTCCACACCCTGAACGGCTCCGGCGTTGCGACCGGACGCGCCATCATCGCGGTGATGGAAAACTACCAGAACGCCGACGGCTCGATCACTGTTCCGGACGCGCTGCGGCCCTATATGCGAGGATGTGACCGGATCGGCTGACCGCCACGGTCCCCTCCTATTGACCGGGGCGGGCGGCTTCTCATATTCGATGTCCAGAATATGATATCCCAAGGAGGCTGCGATGAGCCTGCGCCCCGAAGTCTTGCCGTTCTTCGATCCCGCGACGAGCACGATCAGCTACATCGTGGTCGACCCGGCTACCGCGCGCGCGGCGATCATCGATTCCGTGCTCGATTACGACCCGAAAGCCGGCCGGGTTTCCACCACCTCCGCCGACGCGCTGATCGCAAAAGTACGTGAACGCGGCCTCACAATAGACTGGATTCTCGAAACCCACGTCCATGCCGATCATCTCTCCGCCGCGCGCTACCTGCAGCGCAACCTGGGCGGCGGAGTGATCGGCATTGGCGATCATATCGCGCCGGTCCAGGCCAATTTCGCCGACATTTTCGACCTCGGCCCCGACTTTCCCACCGATGGAAGCCAGTTCAACCACCTGTTTCACGATGGCGAGCGCTTCGCGGTCGGCACGATCGAGGCCGAGGCGATCTACACGCCCGGCCACACACCGGCCTGCATGTCCTACCATGTGGGCGACGCCGTTTTCGTGGGCGACACGCTGTTCCAGCCCGATTACGGCACCGCCCGCTGCGATTTCCCGGGCGGGGACGCGCACGCGATGTATCGCTCGGTCCACCGCCTCTACAGCCTGCCGGACGAAACCCGCGTCTTCACCGCGCATGACTACCAGCCCGGCGGGCGCGAGCCGGAATGGGAAAGCACGATCGGCGAACAGAAGGCGAAGAACCTGCAGATCAACACCGGCATCGGCGAGGAGCAGTTCGTCGCCATGCGCGAGGCGCGGGATGCGACTCTCGCGGCCCCGGTGCTGATCCTGCCGTCGCTGCAGGTGAACATCAGCGGCGGCGATCTGCCGAAGCCGGCGCCGAACGGCCGCCGCTACCTCAAGATTCCGCTCAACACGCTCTGACGGCGAGGACCCCGCCTCATGCTGCTTCCCGCACTCTTTCCCACGCGCTTCACCCCGCTGCCCGATCTCGCGGGCGGGCTGCTGATCGGCGCGTCCGCCGCCCTGCTCTGGCTCGGCATCGGCCGCATTGCCGGCATCACCGGCATCGCCGGCGACCTGATCCAGCGCTCCGGGCGGGACTGGCGGCTCGCCTTCATCTCCGGCCTGCTTCTGGCCGGCCTTCTCGCGCGCACGCTCGGCGCCGCGCCCTCCATCCACGTCGCCGCCGGCCTGCCGGTGATGATCGGCGCCGGCCTGCTGGTCGGCATCGGCACCGCGCTCGGCGGCGGCTGCACCTCCGGCCACGGCGTCTGCGGCCTGGCCCGCGTCTCGCCGCGATCGATCGTCGCCACGCTCATCTTCATGGCCATCGCCGTGATCGTGGTCTTCCTCACCCGTGACCTCGGAGCCGTCTGATGCGCCAGCCCCTGATCGCCTTCGCCGCCGGCCTGCTCTTCGGCGCCGGGCTTCTGCTCTCCCGCATGGTCGATCCCGCGAAGGTGCTGGGATTCCTCAACTTCGCCGGTCATTGGGACCCAAGCCTGGCCTTCGTCATGGGCGGCGGCGTGATCATCGCCGCACTGGGCTTCGCGCTCGGCCGGCGGCTTTCCGCGCCGCTCGCCGGCGGCAGCTTTCCCGTGCTCCGGCGCAGCGGCATCACCGCGCGGCTTGCCGGCGGGGCTGCGATCTTCGGCGTCGGCTGGGGGCTCGCCGGCCTGTGTCCGGGGCCGGCCATCACGGCGCTGGCACTGGATCCGCTCGTCATCGCGCCGTTCGTGGGCGCGATGCTGGCCGGAATCTGGGTCGTGCGGGGGCTCGACGCCGCGCGTCAGCCGCAGCCGCCCGCGCTACCCGTCTCCGCGGTGCAGAACAGCCGGTAGATCAGCGCGACAACCTCCCGCGCCGCCTCGCTACCGAGCGAGTAGTAGATCGTCCGGGAATCGCGGCGCGTCGTTACCATTCCGTCCTGCCGCAGCCGCGCCAGCTGCTGCGACAGATGCGCCTGGCGGATGCCCAGTTCGCGCTCAAGCTGGCCGACCGACGCTTCGCCATGCGTGAGATGGCAAAGCACCATCAGCCGGTGCGGATTGGCAATGCAGCGCAGGAACTGCGACGCAAGTGTTGCGTTTCGCATCATCGCGTCGAGTTCGATCTCGCTGTCATCCGACGGCAGGATGGACTTCGCCATGTCGGCCCGAATATCTTCCTCAGCTGTCAAGGGGGCGCTCTGACCCATTTTGTGTTCCCCGTGTCCAAGCTCGCTTTATAGGCAGCGACTATGATCTGATCGATCAGCCTTTGGCAATACGTGAGCCGTGGTTTCCGGCCACGAGGCCATGCCCGCAGCTCGCCACAGGCTACGGGGCGGCGCGCGGCGCGCTTGTCCTCAGGCGCCGATCAGCCCGAGTTCCGGGCTCGATGCCTCGGCCCGCAGCCGTTTCGGAATCCGTCCCGCCGCGCGGGCGCCGAAACCGGCTTCCACCGCCGCCCGCATCGCCGCCGCCATCCGCACCGGGTCATGCGCCCGGGCAATCGCGGTGTTGAGCAGCACGGCGTCGCAGCCGAGTTCCATCGCCAGCGTCGCGTCCGACGCGGTGCCGATCCCGGCATCAAGCACCACCGGCACCGCACTCTGCGCGCAGATCCGCTCGATATTGTAGGGGTTAGCAATCCCGAGCCCCGAGCCGATCGGCGAGCCCAGCGGCATCACGGCGGCCGCCCCGAGATCCGCCAGCTTGCGGCAGAGAATCGGATCGTCCGTGCAATAGGGCAGCACGGTGAACCCCGCCTTCACCAGCGCGCCGGTCGCCTCGATCAGCAGTTCGGCATCCGGATACAGGGTTTCCCGGTCACCGATGATTTCAAGCTTGATCCAGTCGGTCTCCAGCGCCTCGCGTGCGAGTTCGGCGGTCAGCACCGCATCGCGCACGGTCGAGCAGCCGGCGGTATTCGGCAGCAGCCGGTATCGTCCGCCCAGCGCATCGAGCAGCGAGCCGCCATAGGCATCGAGGCTGATTCGTCTGATCGCCACGGTGACCAGCGACGGATCCGCCGCCTCCAGCGCGTCGAGCAGCACCTGCTGGTTCGGATAGGCGCTGCTGCCCATGAACAGGCGCGAGCCGAGAGCAACGCCGCCGATCTCGAATGCGCTCATCTCAGCCCCCTCCGACCGCGCGAACGATCTCGATCTCGTCGCCCGGCATCAGCCGGGTGCGTGCCCAGGCCGCCCGCGGCACCACGGAGGCGTTCAGCGCCACCGCCAGCCCCTTGGTTTCATGCAGCCCCTTCGCCTCCAGCAATGCGGCAATGCTCGCCGCAATCGGCTCGAACGCGCCGTTCACCCGGATTTCCTCGCGATTCATGCAGCACTCCTCACCCGCGCGAAGCGCCCGATCCCGAACGGGGCGATGCGCGGATCAAGCTTCTGCTCCAGGATCGTCGCCGCCATCGCCGCGGCGGTGACCGGGGTGAGCAGAATGCCGTTGCGGTGATGCCCGGTGCAGAACATCAGGCCGGGCAGGGCGCTGGGACCGAGCACAGGGGCGTCATCGCGCGATCCGGGCCGGAAACCGACCCAGGTTTCCACCACGGCGAGCTCCTCGATCCCCGGCAAGGCGCGCCAGGCGCCGTCGAGCAGCGAATAAAGCCCGCCGGCCGTCATTGCGCCATCGAACCCGCGTTCCTCGACCGTCGCACCGATGACCAGCAGGCCACTCCGCCGTGGCACCAGATAGGCCCGCGGCGCCCAGATCACATGGCGCAGCAGGGGGATTTCCGGGTCCATCTGCACCGAGAGCATCTGCCCCTTGATCGGGCGGACCGGCGGCAGCGGCACCGGCAGATCGAACCCGGCGGACCAGGCGCCAGCCGCCAGCACGACCACATCCGCCGCGTGAACCCCCTCGGCGGTCACCACGCCCCGGGCGCGGCTGCCATCGGTCTCGATCCGCCGCACGGGCATCCGCTCGCGCAGCACCCCGCCCGCACGGCGGAACGCCTCGGCCAGCGCCGCCGTCGCCGCGCGGTTGTCGACCTGTATGTCGTCTGGCGAAAACACCGCCCCGGCCAGTTGCGGCGCGAGATAGGGCTCGCGCGCGCGCGCCTCGGCCGGCGTCAGCCATTCGAGCTCGATGCCCTGGCTTTTCTGGAATTCCATGTCGTGGCGCAGCTTCGCCGCGTCGTCGCGGTTGAGGGCGATCAGCATCGTGCCCTCGCGCCGCAACCCGACCTCCATGCCGGTGGCCGCCTCGAGTTCCGCCGCGAAGTCCGGCCACAGCGCCAGCGACTCGCGGTTGAGCACCCCGAGCGCCTGTTCGCCCGGCTCCGCCTCGCAGCCCGCGGCGAGCATCCCGGCCGCGGCGTAGCTGGCGCCGCGGCCGATTGCATCGCGCTCGAACACCGTGGTCTCGGCGCCGCGCTGCGCGAGGCGCCAGCCCAGGGCGAGCCCGATGATGCCGCCGCCGATGATGGCGACCTTCATGGCTTCACTCCGCCGCCTGATCCTCGACATAGATGCGGCTGCCGCCATCGCGGAACTCCGCCGCCTTCTGCGCGAGCCCTTCCTCGCGCGCCACCTCGTCGCGAATGTCCTGGGTGATCTTCATCGAGCAGAATTTCGGCCCGCACATCGAGCAGAAATGCGCGACCTTGTGCGCCTCCTTGGGCATCGTCTCATCGTGGAAGGCGCGCGCCGTGTCCGGGTCGAGGCCGAGATTGAACTGGTCCTCCCAGCGGAACTCGAAGCGCGCCCGGCTCACCGCGTCGTCGCGCAGCTTCGCCGCCGGATGCCCCTTGGCGAGATCCGCCGCGTGCGCCGCAAGACGGTAGGTGATGACGCCGGTCTTCACATCGTCGCGGTTGGGCAGGCCGAGATGCTCCTTCGGCGTGACGTAGCAGAGCATCGCGGTGCCGAACCAGCCGATCATCGCCGCCCCGATCGCCGAGGTGATGTGATCGTAGCCCGGCGCGATGTCGGTGGTCAGCGGCCCGAGCGTATAGAACGGCGCCTCGTGGCAGACCTCGAGCTGCTTTTCCATGTTCTCCTTGATCTTGTGCATCGGCACATGGCCGGGGCCCTCGATCATCACCTGGCAGCCCTTGGCCCAGGCGATCTTGGTCAGCTCGCCCAGCGTCTCCAGCTCGGCGAACTGCGCCGCGTCATTGGCATCGGCGATCGAGCCGGGCCGCAGCCCGTCACCCAGCGAGAACGACACGTCATACTTGCGCATGATGTCGCAGATCTCGTCGAACTTCTCGTAGAGGAAGCTCTCGCGGTGATGCGCGAGGCACCAGCGCGCCATGATCGACCCGCCGCGCGAGACGATGCCGGTCACCCGCTTCGCCGTCAGCGGCACATGGGCGAGCCGCACCCCGGCATGGATGGTGAAATAGTCCACGCCCTGCTCGGCCTGCTCGATCAGCGTGTCGCGGAACACCTCCCAGTCGAGCTTGTCCGGATCGCCGCCGACCTTCTCAAGCGCCTGGTAGATCGGCACGGTGCCGATCGGCACCGGCGAGTTGCGCATGATCCAGGAGCGGATGTTGTGGATGTTCCGCCCGGTGGAGAGGTCCATCACCGTATCCGCGCCCCAGCGAATCGCCCAGACCAGCTTCTCGACCTCTTCCGCGGCCCCCGAGGTGACCGCCGAGTTGCCGATATTGGCGTTGATCTTGACGAGGAAATTGCGCCCGATGATCACCGGCTCCAGCTCGGGGTGGTTGATGTTCGCCGGAATGATCGCCCGTCCCGCCGCGATTTCGCTGCGGACGAATTCCGGTGTCACGAATTCGGGGATCGCCGCGCCAAACCGCTCGCCATCCGCCCGCCGCGCCGCCGCGCCTTCGGCGGCCTTCGCCCGGCCGAGATTTTCGCGATGCGCGACATAGATCATCTCTTCCGTGACGATCCCGGCCCGCGCGTATTCATACTGCGTCACCAGCGCACCGTCCTTGCCGGCGAACACGCTCCGCCCGGCGGGGCAGGGCGGCACCAGCCGGTCCGCCGCCGCGAATCCGTTGTCCTCCGGCTTGACCGCCCGGCCGGCCACGGCATCGAATCCGCGCCGCTCGATCCAGGCGCCGCGCACCAGCGGCAGCCCGTTGTCGAGATCGAGACTGAAATGCGGGTCGGTGAACGGCCCCGACGTGTCATAGAGCCGGAACGGCGCTTCCCCCGCGCTGGGGTGCAGGTCGACCTCGCGGAACGGCACGGCGATGTCGGGCCGCCCCTCGGGCGAGGTAAACACCTTGCGCGAGCCGGCGATCGGGCCGGTCGTGACACTGGCAGGCTTGGTCTGGACGTTCATGGCGCGCTCCTCGGAACAGGGGCGACGCTGGGGCGTATGGTTCGGTCTGGATGATCCCGTCCCTCCGCCGGCGCAACCCGGATCAGGTTCAAAGGGTTGCCGGCTTCCCGGCTCTCAGCGTCCGTCGACGCACCCCTCGGATAAGACGACGATGGGTCGGTCGCGCCGGCAAGTCAAGTGCCACACCTCTTTGTCATGAATTGCAGAAACGTTTTGTTCATCTTTGAAAGGCATAAGGAAATCAGAATTCCGCCCGTTCGGAGATCCAGGATTTTCATGATCGGTTTCATTGCGGCCCCGATAGAAGATTGTGCCAGCAATGGCTTCCTGGCGCGCGGTCTCATACCGCCCGAAGCCGCCCCCCGCTTGGCGCCGCCCTCCGGCCGCATCTCGCCCGGCCGCCCCGGAACGCTCCGCTGATGGGGCAGAAACTCCAGGCGGGTTGCGTCGATCCGGCCGAGATCGACCGCCTCCACGAAACCTTCATCCATGCCTCGGCCGATCTCGCGCGGGATCTTCACGCGGGAGCCGACGATCCGGCCATCCGCCGGTTCAACCTCGCGGCGGGCATGGCATTCGACGTGGCGCGCCGCTCCATCCGCTGCGCCAACGAAGCCCTCGAAGACCTGCGGACCATCCACCGAATCGCCAGGATCGGCAACTGGCGCGTTCGGCTCGACGATCATCTCACCTCCTGGTCGGAGGACATGCACGAACTCTTCGGCACCGATCCGGATCGTTTCGTGCCGCTGTTCGATGTCCTGACCGGACAGATGGACGAGACCGACAGGACGGCGTTCCTCGCGACCTTCCGCACCGTGGCCGAAACCGGCCAGGCTGCCGCGGCGGAAATCCGCATCCGTGGCGCGGAGGAGGGCGCACGGCGCTGGTTCTGGATCGACATGCGGCCCGAGACCGACGACACCGGCGCCATCGTCGCCGTGCGCGGCATCTGCCAGGAAATCACCGACCGCAAGGTGGCGCTGGAGCGGATCCGCTACATGTCCTCGCACGATCCGCTCACCAACCTGATCAACCGTACCCATCTCCTCGAACGGCTCGACCAGATCCTGGGCGAAGCCCGCCGCCGCCGCGAAAACGTCGCCCTGCTCACCTTCGACATCGACGATTTCAAGGGCATCAACGATCTGTTCGGCCACGCGGTGGCCGACAGCGTGCTGCGCGAAATCGCCGGGCGGATCGCCCGCCAGGTGCGCGAGTCCGATCTCGTGGCCCGCATTGGCGGTGACGAGTTCGTGGTGGTCCAGGCCGGGTGCGAACAGCCCGAACTGGTCGAAACCCTGGCCCGCCGCCTGCTGCGCACGATCGCCGATCCCATCGTCCTCGCCGATGGCCGCGAAATCGGCATTTCGGCCTCGGTCGGTATCGCGCTGCACCCTTTCGACGGCATGACGCCGGGCGCGCTGCTCGCCCATAGCAGCCAGGCCCTGCACGTCATCAAGAAAGAACGCCCGAACACCCTCGGCTTCTACGATGCGTCGGTCCAGTCCGAGTGGCAGAAGCGCCGCGCGCTCGAGCAGGATCTGCGCCTCGCCTTGCAGCATCGCGAATTGTCGCTGGTCTATCAGCCGATGTTCTGCATGCGATCGTCGCTCTGCAGCGGCTTCGAGGCGCTGCTGCGCTGGAACAGCCCGACGCACGGCCCCGTAGCACCCGATCTGTTCATCGGCCTCGCCGAATCCATCGGCCTGATGGAGGAGGTCGGCACCTGGGTGCTGCGCGAAGCCTGTGCCGAGGCCGCGCGCTGGGCGGTACCGCTCACCGTCGCGGTCAATGTGTCGCCAATCCAGATCCAGCAGGGCGATCTCGCCTCGGTGATCACCGAAACCCTGAATACAACCGGGCTTCCGGCCAACCGGCTGGAAATCGAGGTCACCGAATCGATGCTGATCCGCAATTTCGACCGCGCGGTCGACACGCTGCAGCGCATCAAGGCGCTCGGCGTCGGCATCTCGATCGACGATTTCGGCACCGGCTATTCATCGCTCGCGACGCTACGGGCCTTTCCGTTCAACAAACTCAAGATCGACCGCAGCTTCGTCCGCGATCTTGCGGAGGAATCGGAATCGCTCGCCATCGTCAACGCCGTCCTCGGCCTCGGCCGGGGACTTCGCCTGCCCGTCGTGGTCGAGGGGGTGGAGACAGAACGCCAGGCCGACATCCTGCGCGACTGCGGGGCCGATGCCATCCAGGGCTATCTTTTCGGCCGGCCGTCGCCGATCTCCGCTTACAGCAACATCACGGATCCGCGCGTGACCTCCCGGCGCCGCCTCGCTGTCTAGCGCGCTCACGGCGGCATCCGCGCTCTTTTGCTTTGCCGGCGCCCCGCTTTCCGCTAGACTCCGCATCCGTGAACATGGTCTTGCCGCGCCTGCCGAGGATCACGGTCGAAGTCGTTTTCGATTTCGTCTGCCCTTGGTGCTATCTCGGCGTTCACCGCCTGCAGCAATTGCGCGCCAGCCGGCCGGACCTGCCGATCGCGCCGCAATGGCGGCCGTTCCTGCTCAATCCGGACATGCCTCGCCCCGGCATCAGCCGCGCCGACTACACGGCGCGCAAGTTCGGCGATGAGGAGCGCGCAAGACGGTTCCACGCGGCGGTCGCCGCGATCGCCGCCGAGGACGGCCTCGATCTCGCCTTTCCGCGAATCAGCCGCGCGCCGAGCACCGTCGATGCGCACCGCCTGATCCGCTTCGCCCACGACCACGGCCCCGTCGAGGATCTGGTCCTCGCGATCTTCCGCGCCTATTTCACCGAAGGCCGTGACATCGGCGACGCCGCAACACTCGCGGCCCTCGCGGCGGCGCACGGCCTGCCGCGGGATCGCGTCGCGGCCTTTCTCGCCGGCGACCGGGCGACCGACCAGATCCATGCCGACAATCTCTTCGTGCACCGCCTCGGCATCAACGGCGTCCCCTGCTTCATCATCGACGGCCAGACCGCGATCGCCGGCGCCCAGGAACCCGGCATTCTAGAGCGCCTGGTCGAACTCGCCGCCTCGGACGCCGCGCTGTCCTGATCCGCCCTTCCGCGAGGGCGCGCACCGTGGCAGAACGGCACGATGAAACGTCGCTTCGTGGTTGCCGCCCTGCCGTTCGCCCCCGTCCTGATCCGGCCCGCCCGCGCCGCGGGGTTCGAGGCCTTCATCCACACACTCGAAAGCCGCGCCCGGCAAGAGGGAATCCCGGGGCGGATTGCCGGCGCCGCCCTGTCCGGCCTCAGGCCGAACCAGGACGTGATCCATTACGAAACCCATCAGCCCGAATTCACCCTGACCTGGGCGCAATACAGCGCCCGTGTCGTGACCGAAACCCGGGTGACCGAGGGCCGGGCGGCCTTCGCACGGCACCGGGAGCTGCTCGAACGCATCCGCGCCCGCTTCGGTGTCGCCGCCGCGCCGATCGTGGGCATCTGGGGCATCGAGACCGATTTCGGCCATTACCAGGGCGATTTCAACGTGATCGACGCTCTCGCCACGCTCGCCTGGTACAAGAACAGCGCCTATTTCAGCCGCGAGGCCATCGCCGCGATGCGGATCGTCAGCCGCGGCGACATCCGCCTTGCCGAGTTGCGCGGCTCCTGGGCCGGGGCCATGGGGCAGCCGCAATTCATGCCCAGCATCTACCTCAGCACGGCGGTCAGCTATTCCGGCCACGGCCAGCCGAACATCTGGACCAGCGTGCCCGACACCCTGGCCTCGATCGCCAACTACATGCGCAAGTCGCACTGGCGGCTCGGCCTGCCGTCGAGCGAACCGGTATTGATTCCACCGCATTTCGACACCGCGCTGGCCGGGCGCGACCACACGCTGCCGCTGGCGCGCTGGCAGGCGCTCGGCGTCCATCGCCTCGCACCGGCTCGCCGACTGCCGGCAACCACCCCGGCCTCCCTGCTGCTGCCGGATGGCCCGCACGGCGAAGCTTTCCTCGCCTTCGGCAATTTCCGTGCGATCCGCAGCTACAACCCGTCCGATCTCTACGCCCTCGCGGTCGGCGAACTCGGCCGCCGGATCCTCGCATGATCCGCGCGACCCTGCCGCTCGCGGCCGCGCTGGCACTCGCCGGCTGCGGCCTGCTGCATCATCGCCCCCCGCCGGCGCAGCACGTCCGCTACACGGTCGGGAAACCCTACAACGCCGGCGGGCAATGGCATTATCCGCGGGTATTCGGCCACTACGACCGCACCGGCCTGTCCACCCTGATCGCCCCCGGCCCGGCACGACTCACCGCCGATGGCGAGGCCTATCGCGCCGACAGCCTGACCGCCCAAAGCCCGGTCCTGCCGCTGCCCTCGATCGTGCGAATCACCAATCTTGATACCGGCCACAGTCTTGCCGTCCGCGTGAACGATCGCGGACCGATGCAGGCCGGGCGGATCGTCGCGGTCACGCCCCGCGTCGCGCGCCTGCTCGGCATGCCGGCGGACGGCGTCGCCGAGGTCCGCGTCCAACTGCTCGCCGGGCGCTCGGCGGCGTTGCAGGGCAGCCTTGGCGCCGGGCCCCATCTCACGGC
>NZ_JFHO01000107.1:0-7501 GCF_000724705.2 Acidiphilium sp. JA12-A1 | reverse complement strand
CGCCGCGGCCGACGCGCTTACCGCGCTCGCCATCCTCGACCTCGTCACCGGCGATCCCGCCCGCGCCCCCGCCCGCATCGCCGCGGTGCCGCTCGCGCCCGAGCGCCGCCGGCAGATCACGCTCGGCGCCTTCGTCACCCTGGTCAACCGCGCCCGCTACGACGAGGCCATCGCCCTCGCCGAATCCGCCCCGATCGCCGACTGGGCCGCCGCCGGCGATGCCGACGGGCACGACGCCGCGATCGCCCTGATCGCCCTCGCCCTCGTCGCCGGCGACCCCGCGATCCTGCCCGCCCTGCTCGACGGCCTGCCGCATCTCGACACCGCCGCGCGCGGCGACGCGCTGGTCCAGGCCGCGCTCCGCCTGCTGCATCTCGGCCGGCCGGACGAGGCCGCCCGCCTGCTCGCCCCGGTCGACGAAGCCGCCCTTGCCCCGGCGGCGCGGATCGAGCTGCTCGCGGCACGGGCCGGCTGCGCCGCCGCCGCCGGCGACACCGCCGCCCTCGCCGACCTGCTCGACCGGCTGGATGCCGAGGGCGCCGATCCCGGCCGGCTCGCCGGCCTCGCCGTCGGCCGCTTCGTCAGCGCCGTCCATGAAGGCGATTTCGCGGCGGCGGACCGGCTGCGCCGCCGCGTCGAGCCCGCCTTCGACGGGTTCGCTCCGGCGGCGAGCCCGGCGCTGCGCGGCGCCGGCTTCGCCCTCGGCCTGCTCGAGTTGCAGGAACCCGCCCGCCCGCACCGCGCCGAACGCGCCTTCGCCGCCGTCCGCCGCGGCTTCGCCGCCGACCTCGCCGAGGGCGACGCCGCCCCGGCGCTGTTCTGGGAAGCCCTGCGCGGCGAGATCATCGCCCTCCACCGCACCGGCCGCGCCGCCGAGGCCACGGCCCTGGGCCGGGCGATGCTCGCGCGCTATGAGGGCGCTCCCGACAGTCTCAGGACCGAACTGGCCCCGCCCGCCCCATGAACACCGCCCAGCTGCTCCGCGCCGCCTGGCGCGCCCTCCGCCACGCCTGGACCCTCGCCGCCATGACCGTCGCCGCCGGGCTCGGCCGGCTGCGCAACCCGCACCAGGTCATCGCCCGCAAGCCGGATGGCGGCATCGTCCTCGGCCCCCGCGTCGTCCTCTTCCTGCACTGGGACCGCGGCGGCCGCGTGCGCGAGGCGCTGTTCGACTACATCGCCCAGCTCGCCGCCTCCGGCCGCTCGGTCGTCTTCGTCACCAATGCCGGCGCGCTCGACCCCGGCGCCGAGGCCCGCCTGCTCGCCCTCTGCGCCGGCATTCTCGTCCGCCGCAACATCGGCTACGATTTCGGCGGCTGGCGCGACGCGATCGAGACGCTCGATCTCCCGCGATCCGGCACCGAGGAGATCATCATCGCCAACGACAGCATTTTCGGCCCGGTCCGCCCGATCGATTCGATGCTGCTCCGGCTCGACTACGACGAAGCCGATGTCTGGGGCCTCACCGAGAGCTGGCAGCGCCGCTACCACCTGCAATCCTATTTCGTCGCCTTCGGCCCGCGCGCCATCCGCAGCCCCGCCTTCCGCCGCTTCTGGTCCGGCGTGATCCCCGCGCCGTCGAAACCCTACGTGATCGGCAAATACGAGGTCGGCCTGACCCAGGCGATGATCCGGGCCGGCCTGCGCGTCGCCGCCCTCTGGCCCTACGAGGCGCTGACCCGGCAGATCACCCGCGACCAGCTCGCGCCCTATCTCGACATCGAGCCCGGCGGCCGCGCCGACCCGCACGACCTCACCCGCTGGCTGCACATCCTGCGCCTGCGCGACGCGATCGCCCGCCGCCGCCCGCTCAACCCGACCTCGGATCTCTGGCGCCACCTGCTGCTCTCCGGCTACCCGTTCATCAAGCGCGAGCTGCTGCGCGACAACCCCACGAAGGTCGAGGATATCGGCGACTGGGCCGACCTGCTGCGCGACGAACTCGGCGCCGACCCCGCCCCCATCCTCGCCGACCTGCGCATGATGCTGCGCGGCGACGCGCCATGACCCGGCGCGCCATGACGAAAAAACTCTCCGGCGCGCGGATGTACGCCCGCCTCGCCGCCGTGCTGGCCTGGACGATGGCGCTGCTGCCGGTCCAGCTCGTGCTGATCCGCCGGCCCGGCCGCGCCAAGCGGGCGCTGCCGCTGCGCTACTGGGGCGGCGTGGCCCGCATCCTCGGCCTCGAACTCCAGGTCATCGGCACCCCCGCCGCGACCGACGAGCGGCCCGTGCTGTTCGTCTCCAACCACACCTCCTGGCTCGACATCGTCGCCCTCGGCGCGGTGCTGCCGGGCTGCTTCATCGCCAAGGCGGATGTCGGGCGCTGGCCCGGCATCAGCGCCGTCGCCCGCGCCGGGCGCACCATCTTCGTCAGCCGCGCGCGCACCGGCGCCGGCCGCGAGCGCGCCGAGCTCGCCGAGCGCCTCGCCGCCGGCGACAGCCTGATCCTCTTCCCCGAGGGCACCACGTCGGACGGCGCGCGGGTGCTGCCCTTCCGCTCCAGCTTCCTCGCCCTCGCCGAGACCGACCCGCCGCCGCTGATCCAGCCCGTCACCATCGTCTACGACCGGATGGATTCGCTGCCCGTCTGCCGCCGCAACCGCCCCCGCATCGCCTGGTACGGCGACATGGACATCGCCTCGCACTACGCCGAGCTCGGCCGGCACGACTGGCGCGCCACCATCGTGCTCGACGACCCGATCGAGCTCGACGGCGGCCGCAAGGCGCTGACCGCGACCCTCGAACGCCAGATCGCCGCCCGCGCCGCCGCGATCCGCCAGGGCCGCTATCCCGGCCCCTTCACGAAAGCATAACCGGAATCCGCTTGACAGCGCCGCCCCACGATCTGCGATAGTTACGATCATGGAATCGGGAGCAATCTCATTCTTCCGCGCTTGACCCGTCCGGCGTCCCGGCACATCCACAGGGCAAACCCTTGCCCGGATGAACTGGAATGACCGAGACCGCCTCACGCCGCACGCTGCACATCACCACCTGGGGCTGCCAGATGAACGTCTACGACAGTGGACGCATGGCGGACGTCCTGCGCCCGCTCGGCTACCGGCAGGTCGCCACCCAGGATGCGGACATGGTGATCCTCAACACCTGCCACATCCGCGAGCGCGCCTCGGAAAAACTGTTCTCCGAGCTCGGCCGCCTGCGCGCGCTCAAGGAGTCCCGCGGCGGCGCGATGATGATCGCCGTCGCCGGCTGCGTCGCCCAGGCCGAGGGCGCGGAAATCCTCGCCCGCGCCCCGCATGTCGATCTCGTGGTCGGCTCGCAGGCCTATCACCGCCTGCCCGAGCTGATCGCCGAGATCGAGGCGAAGCGCCGCGCCGTGATCGACACCGACTTCCCCGCCGCGCAGAAATTCGACCTCCTGCCCGAGGACCAGGCCAGCCAGGGCCCGATCGCCTTCCTCGCCATCCAGGAAGGCTGCGACAAGTTCTGCACCTTCTGCGTCGTCCCCTACACGCGCGGCGCCGAGGCCAGCCGCCCGGCCGCCGCCATCCTCGCCGAGGCCCGCCGCCTCGTCGCCGGCGGGGCGCGCGAAATCGCCCTGCTCGGCCAGAACGTCAACGCCTGGCACGGCGAGGCGCCGGACGGCGCCACCTGGAACCTCGCCCGCCTGCTCGCCGAACTCGCCGACATCGACGGCCTCGCCCGGCTGCGCTACACCACCTCCCACCCGCGCGACATGGATGCCGCGCTGATCGCCGCGCATCGCGACAATCCGAAGCTCATGCCCTTCCTGCACCTGCCCGTGCAGTCCGGCTCGGATGCGATCCTCGCCCGCATGAACCGCCGCCACGGTGCCGACCTGTTCCGCCGCATCGCCGGCGAGCTGCGCGCGGCCCGGCCCGACATCGCGCTGTCGTCCGATTTCATCGTCGGCTTCCCCGGCGAGACCGACGCCGATTTCGCCGCGACCATGCAGCTCGTCCGCGAGACCGGCTTCGCCCTGGCCTACAGCTTCAAATACTCCCGCCGCCCCGGCACCCCCGCCGCCGACGCCGCCGACCAGATCGACGAGGCGGTGAAGGATGCCCGCCTGCAGGAGCTCCAGGCCGTGCTGCGCGACCAGCAGCACGCCTTCAACCGCGCCCAGGTCGGCCGCAGCTTCGAGGTCCTCTTCACCGGCCCCGGCCGCCATCCCGGCCAGTCCGCCGGCCGCTCGCCCTACCTGCAGCCCGTCGTCGTCGACAATGCCGACATACCGCCCGGCACCCTGCGGACGGTGAAAATCGTGCAGTCCAACCCCAATTCTCTCATGGCCAGTCTCACACAGGAGCAGATCGCCGCTTGAGCCAGATCGTCACATCCCAGCCCCCCCGGCTGTCCCGCACCCTCACCTTCAACGACAACGGGTTGCTCTCCATCCTGCTCGGCGATCACGACCGCAACCTCGCCCGCCTCGAAAAGCGCCTGCATGTCCGGCTCGCCTGCCGCGGCAACCGGGTGTCGATCTCGGGCGAGCCCGACCAGGTCGCCGCCGCCGAAACCGCGCTTTCGGCGCTCTACGACCGTCTCGCCCGCGGCGAGCAGATCTCCGGCGCCGAGGTGGATGCCGCCGCCCGCCTGGTCGATCCCGCCGCCGAGCCCCGCCTGCCGCTGTCCGACCTGCCGGCGATCCGCACCCGCAAGGGCGTGGTCGGCCCGCGCAGCCCCGGCCAGGCCGCCTATATCGAGGAGCTTTCCCGCCACGAGATGGTCTTCGCCATCGGCCCCGCCGGCACCGGCAAGACCTATCTCGCCGTCGCCCAGGCCGTCGCCATGCTCACCTCCGGACGGGTCGACCGCATCGTCCTCTCCCGCCCCGCGGTCGAGGCCGGCGAGCGCCTCGGCTTCCTGCCCGGCGACATGAAGGAGAAGGTCGACCCCTATCTCCGCCCGCTCTACGACGCGCTGCAGGACATGATGCCCGGCGAGGTCATGGCCCGCCGCATGGCCGCCGGCGAGATCGAGATCGCCCCGCTCGCCTTCATGCGCGGCCGCACCCTCGCGCATGCCTTCGTCATCCTCGACGAGGCGCAGAACACCACCCCGGCGCAGATGAAGATGTTCCTCACCCGCATGGGCGAGGGCACCCGCATGGTCATCACCGGCGACCTCTCGCAGATCGACCTGCCGCCCCACAGCCGCTCGGGCCTGGCCGACGCGCTGGAGACGCTGGAAGGCGTCTCCGGCATCGGCGTCACCCGCTTCAATGCCGGCGACGTGGTGCGCCACCCGCTGGTCGCCCGCATCGTCGAGGCCTACGACCACCGCTCGGAGGCGCAGCGCGAGCGCGCGCGGGACCTGTGAGCGAGCCTCCAAGTAGCCTCCCCCGCGGCGCCGCGCTGCGGGGGCTGATCCACATCGCCGAGCCCCGCTGGCGCCGTTTCGTGCCGGACGCCGAGCGCGTGGTCGCCCGCGCGCTCGATGCCGCCGGCGCCGCCTGCCCGGTCATCCTGGCCGACAACCGCACGGTGAAGGCGCTGAACGCGCGCGACCGCGGCCGCAACAAGCCCACCAACGTCCTCACCTACGAGATGCCGCCGGAGATCATCCTCGCCCTCGGCGTCGTCCTGCGCGAGGCCCGCGCCGCCCGCCGCCGCCCGGCGCACCACCTCGCCCATCTCGTCGTCCACGGCGCCCTCCACCTCGCCGGCGAGGACCACCACGAAGCCGGCGAGGCCCGCCGCATGGAGCGCCTCGAAGCCCGCCTGCTGCACCGCCTCGGCGTCCCCAACCCGTGGAAATACGCGTCGTGAGCGGCAGCTGGTTCTCCCGCCTGCTCAGCAAGATGCGCGAGCAGCCCGACCTGCGCCAGCAGATCGGCGAGCTGATGGAGGAAGCCGCCGCGGAAGCCGGCGGCGAGGAGGGCGGCACCGGGCTCGACCGCCAGGAACGCGCGCTGATCGCCAACGTCCTCCGCCTGCGCGGCATCACCGCCGACGACGTGATGATCCCCCGCGCCGACATCGTCGCCATGCGCGCCGACGTCACGCTGGACCAGGCGATCGACCAGATCCGCCGCGAGGGCCATTCCCGCATGCCCGTCTTCGGCGAGCATCTCGACGACATTCTCGGCATGGTCCACATCAAGGACGTGGTCGGCTACACCGGCCGCCCCGAGGCGTTCTCGCTGCGCGCCATCCTCCGCCGCCCGCTGATGGTCGCCCCGCAGATCCCCGTCCTCGACCTGCTGCTGCAGATGCGCCAGCGCCGCACCCATCTCGCCCTCGTCATCGACGAATATGGCGGCGTCGACGGCCTCGTCACCATCGAGGACCTCGTCGAGACCATCGTCGGCGACATCGACGACGAGCACGACGAGATCGAGGGCCCGCTGATGATCGACCGTGACGACGGCGCGGTCGATCTCAACGCCCGCCTCCCGGTCGAGGACTTCACCACCCGGTTCGGCGACTTCCTGACCGAGGAGGAAAAGGAAGCCGATCTCGACACGGTGGGCGGCCTCGTCTTCACCCTCGCCGGCCGCGTGCCCACCCGCGGCGAGATCATCTCCCACCCCGCCGGCATCGAGTTCCTGATCCTCGACGCCGATGCCCGCCGCATCCGCCGCCTGCGCGCCCGCCGCATCGCCCCCGAATCTTCCTGATCCCAGCCCGCCGGATACGCGCATCCGTGCCGTCCCGGCAAGGGTCTTTTGCCGCCCCCGTGCCTACCGCGCCGGCGCGCGCGGGCGCACATCGGGGGCAGGCCACCACGCAAGGACCAAGACCATGACGCGCAAGATCCTGTTTTCGCTCCTCCTCGCCCTCGCCGCCCCGGCGGCCCATGCGGCGGCGACGCACGACGTCCCCTGGTTCGCCCGCCACGCCGCCGCCCGCCAGGCCGCCATCGCCGCCTGCGCCGCCAATCCCGGCGATCTCGCGGCCAGCCCGGACTGCATCAACGCCGCCGCCGCCGCCCGCGCCACCCTCGCCCGCGAGCTCTGAGCGCCCCCCGAACCACGCCGGACGCCTGCCGCGGCAATGCTGCACTGCAACAAAAACAATCCGCGCGTCCCGCGTCCGTGCTAGAAAAATCCCAGGACGTTTCCTCCCTGAACTTGGCGGTGCTCAGGCACCGCCTTTTTCTTTTTCGAGGCCCAGCGTCCCGATCCACCCGGCGATCGCCGTCTCGACCCGCCCCTCGATCCCGAAATACCCGTGCGGGCCGAGCGAGCCGCAAGGCCGGTCTCCCGCCGCCCCGCCCGCGACCATCCGCACCGTCACCGACGATGCGCCGCCCAGCGCCCGCGCGACCGCCGGCGCCTGTCCGGGCGGCGCGACCGGGCAGCGGTCGTCCCGGTTGGCGACGATCAGCACCGGCGCCCGCACCGCGGCGGGATCGGCGTCGAACACCGTCATCCGGCTCAGCCTTCCCGGCACCGACACCGTCTCCGTGAGCACCACCCCGGCGATGCTCCCCGCCGCCGCGTGCGCCGCCCCGTTCACCGCGCCGATCGTCCCCTGGCTGGTGCCGAACAGGATCACCGGCGCCCCGATCC
>NZ_JFHO01000108.1:0-5958 GCF_000724705.2 Acidiphilium sp. JA12-A1 | reverse complement strand
GGCGCGATCACGCTCTGCTCCTGCTTGCGGTCCAGACAGGCCTGCGGGCTTCCGAACTGGTCGGCCTCACGCGGGGCGATGTCGTGCTGGGGACCGGCGCGCACATCCGTTGCATGGGCAAGGGCCGGAAGGAGCGCGCCACCCCGCTTCGCCGCGAGACAGCCAAGCTGCTGGCGACGTGGATCGGCAACGACAAAGATGAGGGCAAGCCGCTGTTCCCGTCGATCCGGGGCGAACGGCTGAGCCGTGACGCTCTTGAGCATCTGGTCCGCAAGCACTGCCTCACGGCGTCGCGCGCGTGCCCGAGCATCGGCACGAAACAGGTCACGCCACATACGCTGCGCCACAGCACGGCGATGGACCTGCTCCACCACGGCGTTGATCCTGCGGTGATCGCGCTCTGGCTTGGTCACGAGAACGTCGAGACCACCCAAATCTACATCCATGCCGACATGCGGATGAAGGAAAAGGCGCTCGCTCGCGTCGCCGCTCCAGCCACGCCGTCGGGCCGGTTCCGGCCCGACGATCAACTCCTCGCGTTCCTGGAAGGGCTCTGATTATGCCGAACAGCCGCATGGCCAATGCCGGGCTATCCGGCCTCCAGCGGAGGCCATGCGGCATAATCCGGATCGCGGCATTATGCCCCTTATGCCGACATCGGCATAAGGGGCACGCCACAGGGCACCCCTCGCGGCTGAACCGGCCGGATCTTGGCACCCCGTTTGGATCGGAAGCCTACGCGCGGGAGGAGCTAAGGGCCGAGATTGCCTCGCTGATGATCGCGGACAAGCTGGGGATCGGCCATGATCCGGGCCAGCATGCGGCCTATGTCGGGAGCTGGATCAAAGCCTTGCAGCAAGACCCGCGTGAGATCTTCCGGGCGGCGGCCGATGCCGAGAAGATTTCCGGGTATTTGATGGCGCTGCGAGCCGAGCAGAAGGCAGGGCAGATCACTGGCCAGGCTGACAGCCAGACGGGTGAGCAGGCGCGGGGTTACTGGCAGCGGGCCGCTGAGTGCGGCGCGGAAATCCGGCGGGCGGAACGAGCCGAACAGCCCGAGCAGGAGCGGCAGGCACGGCGTGCAACGGCAGGGCGGTAAATCATGAGGATCTGCCAACTAAAAACCCGCTTCTATCCCGGCCAGCGACAATCTGTCCTCCGAGGCCTATCCGGCGATCCACGCGGTGCGTCAGGCCATATCCATAGATGAAATGCCTGACCACGACAGGCTCAAAGGACTTTTTTCGGATAGAGGATGGCGTTCGGTCATTGCGGACACTTCCAGCCAGTCGGATCGGCGCAAAAAAAAATGGCGACCATTGCGGCCGCCAAGTTTAGGGAGGAAACGTCCAACAGGGCATGAGCCCCGTGGGATGAGATATAGCTCAGCCAAGAGAGGCTTCAATATGAATTTTGTGCGACGCAGCATAGCTTTGGAAACGCATCTGCGGCCACGACAAGAAGGCGTTACATCGCATTGAAATCTTGGCTTAAGAACGCGCTATCTGCGGCGGACATGGGGTCTTGGAAGCCGGCATGATCCTGAGCGACGCCAAAAGCAACCAGGCCAGAAAAAGAAGGCCTGGTGTCCGGCCTATCCCAGGCGAAGCCAAAGCCCAGGGGAAAAATGGCCGCCCGCCCACTGGGTCCGGCCGGCGCCTTCGTCGTGGTTCAGGTAGGTTCCTGTCCGGACATCAGCGCCTATTCTAGACATCGGCTGTCGCTATCGGCGGGTTGCCCGCCGCACACGATATAGGTGATACTGCATCCCGACCGGTTTCCTGTGCACCGAGAAGCCGGCCGTCGTCAGGAAGTCAAATCTTCTGGCGCGTGCAACCAACATGGATGCAGGATCTGATTGGCCTGTCAGAAGTTACACCTGGAGTTCGCCGAATGAACCAGACAGTCCCCCAGATTGATCCCGAGCTCGAGGCCGAGCGCAGGCTTCTCGAGGCCGCCATCGCCGAGGCGCGGGCCGATCCTCGTCCAGGTGTGCCGCATGAACAGGTGCGCGCCGATCTCCTGCGTGAGATCGAACGGCTGAACCGGAAGATCTCCGGTCACTGAGCGTGCGGGTCGAATGGCATCCGCTCGCCTTGGCGGACCGCGATTCCATCGTCACCTATCTCGAACCTCTGAACCCCCATGCGGCAGCGAATCTGTTGCGCTCTTTGGTCCTCGCCGGCGACAGCCTGGCGCTGTTTTCCAACCGGGGCCGCCTCGGCCTAGTTGCCGGCACCCGCGAACTGGTGGCCGTGTGGCCGTATCTGATCGTCTACGAGATCGACATGAACGCCGATTTGGTTCGAATCCTCCGCATCTGGCATGGTGGCAGAGACCGCAGTGACGCATTGCCGTGAGATCGATACGGCCCTTCAGGGCCGTCTTGGGGGTTCGTATAACATCCCCCCGGATTTCTCATTTTGATACAAACGACAGCCAATCAGACCTATTTCACCCAAGGTTTTCCTTCTGTTTAGCTCCCCGGAATGTTGGCTCCCCGCTGATCTGGCCGTTGTCATCGTTCTCTTTTTGTGCCCACCACCGTTGACCTTGCGTTTACGGCTTGCAGGCCGTGCCGCACCTGCGTCGGTTCGTTGCCTCATCGGTTTCGTGATCGCCGCCAGTCGCTCGCTCCAAGTATTCGCGCCGCCATGGCCCGCTTCTGGCGGGGTGCTTTGACAGTCTCGGTTGCACGTCTACTATGGGGTCGGTTGCCGGCCTACGCGTCAACTATCTGACGTCTTCGTGGGGACTTGCCGGGAAGTTCCATAATCGCCCTTCTACGAAAAGAGCTTTTAGATGAGAAAAATTACAATCAAGAAAATAAATGAATCAGAAAAATATGAATTAGATATTAGAATAAAACTTATATCAGTATATTCAAAAATATTTATGTGGAGCGCCGGTTCAATACCTTTAATTTTTTACTTTGCTTTTATTAGAACAAATCAATTAGACATAAAACTTAATTTCGAACAAATTCTGATTCTTATTTCTAAAATAATGTTACTGGAATCTGGTTCTTTATCATTATGCACAATATTTCTTTATAGAATTAACATAATTGATAGAGAGATAAATCATATACTTTGTCTAAAAGATGATATAGACAAAAACATACAATTCATCAAAATTATTTCTGCAATTTTATTAATTTTTGTTTCTATTATATTATCATATTCGTGGCATTGATTTAGGAGTATTTCTACGGATTTTGAAGATCCGCGCAGGCGACAAGGGCGGCAAAAATCTCCTGCCAGAGGCCACGCTGGCTCCAGCGGTTGAACCGGTTGAACACCGTGGTCCGCGGCCCATAAGCCTCCGGAAGTGCGCGCCACCGCAAGCCCTCACGAAAGCGATGCAGGATGCCACTCAGAACCCGGCGATTGTCCACCCGCGGCTTGCCGCCGAGCTTAGGCAACAGTGGCTCGATTGCAGCCCATTGCGCAACGTTCAGCCAGAATAATTCCGCCATGATCCAAACCCTCCGTAGAGACTTGAATCAAAACTCCCGTCGTCATGGCAATAGGTACGGAACCTAGGCCGTCATTCGTGGCTCGACCAAATGGCCGAAAAAACTGGGTGGATGTTGACGACTTTGCTACCTGTTGGATGGTCGCTATCCTCTTTCATGGATTCGGGAAAGTGGTTGACGCAACGAAGCTGACCGATGCGGTTGAAAGCATGTGGGCATCAAATGCCTGACAACGCTGCCACGACAAGGGAGCGGTATGATGACTCGTAGCATCAAGGATCACCCCTTTTACCCGAGGCTCACGGCTGTACCTCCCGCCGAAGCGGCAAGTTGGGTTCTAGGGTCAACGCCCGTGGAGGAGGCCGATAAAAAGGATCGAGTGGCGGCTTTCCGGCGGATCGCAAAGCGCATTATGGGCGGCCGGGAAGAGCGGACGAAGTATGGCTTCAATTCCGACACCAACGGCGAAATCGCCCGCGCCATGGAATGGGCTTTCCAGGCCGGTCGGAAGGCGGCGCAGACCAAGGAAGGCATCTGCAGAATGAGCGAAAGTCAAACTACACAGACCGACCGGCGAAACCGAAACTGCCGTAATGCGAGTCATGCGGAGAACGTGAGGCGTGGGTAAACAACGCACCGAACGACTATTAGTCGAAGGATAGCTAAAATGAGCACGTATATAATATGCATTACTGATGATCTAGCGGGTGACGTAAAGTTATATTCATCGCATATCAACGCCATGATTATCAATGAGGCGGGATTGTCGACACTACAAGACAATGATACGTTAGTTATCTATGGCCACGGAGAATGGTCAAACGTTGGCGGAATTGCGCGCGCCACAAATAAAATAATTTGGGGAACAAAGGCAATAAACGGCACAAAGACGTGCGACAAACTTATCGAGTCAGACTTCCCCGTCGGGCGAACCAATATAACAATTGTAGTACACTGCTGTTTCAGCGCCGGCACCATCGAAAATCCTCCCACGCAAGTCGAAAGTCAGAGCACGTTCGCAGGGCAACTGTGTTCGGCGCTTAAGGCATACTACTTCCCTGGTCTGCGTGTGATCGGCTATCAAGGACAGACGAAGGCGGGGAAAGCGGGGTTTGCGGCAGGACAAACAGCAAACGCGCCAAGAGTGCTTCGTGGGCAGCAAGACCCTAACCTCGCCGACCTGTGGGCACTGACCTATGGAGGACCAGGCGACCGAGACGTTCTTCTAGCATCGGGTGCCAGGGCTAGCTTCAGCTAAGATATGTCTGACAACCGGAAGACCGTCGAAATCGACGGCGCAATGCTGGCCGTACTCAAACAGTGCCCACGATATGACCCGCTCTGGCGCGTGTGCCGCTGGGACGGCGACAAGCCATGCATCTGTTCCCAAGAGCAGCGCGGCGAGCGCACGATGAACTGTGGGATGCTAAAAGATAGGTGAAACCAACGATGAAGCGGCCGACGCCCTATCGTACTGTCGAGGGTGCGGCGGCGCTCGGTATCACAAAACGTTGGCAGAAAAGACAATCTCTTGGGATGAAAAGGACACGCCAGTATATGGCGGCGATCAGTGGGAGATGCTGCAATGCTTGGGGTGCCAAACAATCACATTCGCATATTCCAGTTGGTTCTCCGAGGACACCGAGTATACGGACGATGGGCCACTGTGAATCGGCGTCGAAGTGGGACCCCACCCTGGGATCCTCCCGAACCCATTGAATTGACAATCTAATCATGCGCTCTGATGGGGTCCCGATTGGACGCTGATCGGCGCCGACCGGGACCCTAGGGCGAACGAAATTCCTACCGATATATCAAACGGTTGGTGCGGTTCTGCGTAAGAGGGGCAAAAATGTGGGTGACCGTACATTTTTTCCTTGCACCGATTCGGCGCAGGGGAGTCTTTGGGTCATGTGCCTCCGTCCGTCACCCTTTCCGCGCTGAGCCGTGCAGAGCTTGAAGCTCTGCTGGTCGAACTGTTCGGTGAGATCGCCAGCCTGAAGGTGATCGTTGCTGAATTGCGCGAAGAGAATGCGCGACTGAAGGGTCTGAAGGGTCGCCCGCATATCAAACCGAGTGGCATGGAAAAAGGAACAGCGCCGCCGAAGCCCCAGAAGCAGGAGAAGCGTCCCGTTCGGGGCAAGGTCTCACCCCGGGTCAAAGTCGAAGAAAAGGTGATCGGGATTGAGGTCCCGCCAGGAGCTGTTTTCAAAGGTCATGAACCTTTTCTGGTCCAGGACCTCGTGATTTCGGCGACGGCGACCCGTTACCTGCGAGAGCGCTGGATAACGCCGGATGGCCGGACGATCCTGGCACCATTGCCTCAAGGAACCGCAGGCCATTTCGGTCCGGAACTACGCCGCTTCGTGCTGGTGCAATATCATCAGGGTCAATCGACGATGCCGCGGTTGCTCGCCTTGTTGCGATCGCTGGGGATTTCGATCTCGAAGCGGCAGTTGGTTCGCCTGTTGAACGAGAAC
>NZ_JFHO01000109.1:0-3085 GCF_000724705.2 Acidiphilium sp. JA12-A1 | reverse complement strand
GGACAATGGCCGGCATAGCGTTCGACGCGGGTGACGACCGGCTTGATCGGCGGCAGATCGATCTTGTCGTAGCGCTGCGCGAGGCGCTGATCCGCGTCAGTCAGCCCGGCACGGCAGTGCTGGCAATGCGCCGCCTTCGCGATCACCGTCTGATCGGGGTTCTCGGCAAGCAAGCGACCGCCACCCTCACGGCCGAGACTGCCTTTGCGGGGCCCCTTGCGCGGACTTTTCTCGGGCCGGTTTGGCTTCTGCCCGCGCGATGGCGGCAGGCTCGAATTGTCCGGCCGCTTCGGCGGTTCGTTTAGCCGCGCCTCCAACTCCGCAATCCGGCGTTCCGCATCCGAAAGCCGGATTGCCAGTTCCGCGTTCCTGCGCTCGGATGATTGCAACGCGTCCCATAGCGCGCGGATCAGCGCGTCTTTCTCAGCGTGCGATAGGAGAGACAGGTCAGGAAGCTCGTTCACGCCTCCCGTCGAATCGTATCCGCCGTGGTCACGTCAATTCACAATCGATTCAACTTATCGACGGACCAGGATGAGCAGATACGAAATCTCGGTCGTAAAGCGTTGCGTTGCTCATTTGGCATTCTCCGAACCTGCCGATAGCTTTGTCCGTGATTGCACGTTCAGCACCTCGATCCCGACTAGGTGCCCAATCTCATCCATATCCAACAGGATGCCTGGTTCCAGCTCCCTGGTCTCTGCAACGGTCGTGCCCTTCGGGCCGAACCGGACATAGACCGCATCTGTATCAGGATCATAGCTGGTCGTGATCATGGTCTAGATCCTCGATCAAAGCTCCATGATTCTGAGCGTTATACCAAATGCGAAGGATTTCGACGTCCGGGACGGAAACTCGGTGGACGATCACGTGGGGCCAGATCACGGTCAGCTCCAATGCCCCTGAAACTAAGCCAGAGCTCCCTCGCTCGGGCAGATATTCGAACCGATCACAGGCCGCGACGAATTGCACCGCGACGCGGGTGGCTGCGTGCGAGTTCTCGCGGCCGATATGTTGGCGGATATGGGCGAGGTCATCGAGTGCCTCAGCCGTGAAGATTACCGGCATTCAGGTTTTGGGAGCTCGTTCTCTGTTCCCCAGGAAAGCAGCCATTGCCGAACTTCCTCGTAGGGCACGGTGCGCCCGGCGTCCGCAGCTACAATCCCTTCCTTAACTGCCTCAACGAAAGCCTCAGTATCCGAGTTGTCCGGTATGGGTGTGGGGTTGGAGATCATTCAGCAGACTCTTCCTGATGGAGGTGGGCGCTACGCGCCGGCAGATCGGCTTCAAGGCCTTCTAGAAACGGCTGGGAGACGGGTGGAAGGCCATCGCCGGTGGGTAACTGCCGCTCGCCGGGTAGTAGCGTCGGAATACGTTCCAATGGTGGCTGCGCGCCAAGCTCGGCCTTATCCGGCTGTTCGTCATCAGACACCAGGACTGCGGCGCTAAACAGGCTGTAGCGGATGCCATCACGGTTGCCAGACCAGGCCACACGGTCATTCACGATATAGGCGTTGGCTGTGCCGGTCGGGCCGATCTGGCGGACTTCTAGCCATCCGCCATCTTTGAGCACTTGTAAGGCCGTTCTTACCGTGCGGTCGGTGCAGCCTATTAGGCTAGCCAGTGTTTTCTGACTGGCCACTAGAGCGTTGTGGCGGCCCATTTTCGACACGATCACATGCATGAGGGCGCAAGCCCTCGGGTTGCCTACGGCTAGCTGTGCCCATTTTTCGTGAGCTGCTCGTTCTGTTTGAACCCACGTTCCGCTGGGCGCGGTTGCGATACCGTAAGATTTTTCTCGGGCAGCCATTTTCACGAATCCAGAAAAAATTTTTCAAATTTGTATGTCAAATTTCCGCACCCCAGGCAATTTTTTTATTTCTTGAATCAAGAAAAATATTTCCCGAATTTTCCGCACCCCGGAAGTAGCTGGCTTCCGGGGGGTATAATATGATGAAAAAAAGGTTTTTTCTTTGCCTCTTCTATGATCTAGAGGAGCACTCCCGAAGGGGGCTGCCTGCCGTGCAGGTAGTCCACGGGGATGCGTAGCGGAGCGCCCCGACAGGAGGCTGGCGACGCGTAGCCATCCCGGTGGGCCCACCTGTGCGGACTGGCTGATCAGGCGGCCCTCAGGGCCGATGAATGAAGCGGCGGCAAATCGCGATGCGATTTGACCATGAATGGCGGCCCTGACGGGCCGCACTGGGTGAAAGCGAGGGACCGGCGCGGGCGCGATGCGCCCTACGGGTCTCCCGCTCTGCACTCGACCCGCGCCAGGCGGTCAGTAGCAGCGACGCGGGAAGCAAAAGCGGCATTGGGGACGAAGCGGCGAGGATGCCCGTAAAACCCCGTCAGACGGGCGCCCGCAGGTTTTGGGTTTTCCGCTGTTGGGGAGCGTCGGGACATAAAACCCGCTCTACGGCCTTCTGATGGGCCGAAATGGCCCGAAGTAACGAAACGCCCTGCGCTGTAGCATAAGCGGACAAAGTGGGAACGTTGACTGGTTGGGATGGAGGTTTTCTGCGGGTTTGAGCGGAGAGCGCGGTTCTGAGGCCGGAACCGCGCGATGACGGAAAACACCTGTTTTCCGTCGGTGGTCCGAGACCTGCCGAAAAGTCCCAGATTTTGTGCCGAATCATGTACGGAAAACATAGTCGGAATGGCATGATATACGGAAACCGTCTCGAAGGGGATTTCCGTACATGCTGATCGGCTACATGCGCGTCTCGACCGACAATGACCGACAGGTGCTCGACCTGCAACGCGACGCCCTGCTCGGAGCCGGGGTCGATGAGCGGCATCTGTTCGAGGATCGTGCCGGGGGCAGCCGGCGCGACCGGCCGGGCCTCGCTGCGGCACTGGCCTATCTGAAATCCGGCGATTGCCTCGTGGTCTGGAAGCTGGACCGGCTCGGCCGGTCGCTGCCGCATCTTCTGGAGACGGTGAACAGCCTTAGGGCGCGTGGCGTCGGCTTCCGGTCGCTGACCGAGCAGATGGACACCACGACGCCGCAGGGGGAATTCCTGTTTCATGTCTTTGGCGCTCTGGCGCAGTTCGAGCGTTCGCTGATCCAGGAGCGTGTGCA
>NZ_JFHO01000110.1:0-12282 GCF_000724705.2 Acidiphilium sp. JA12-A1 | reverse complement strand
CCCGGCCACACCGCCCGGCCCGACGCGGCGCGCGGCCGTTGCGCCGCCCGCGCGCCCCGCCCGCCCCCGCCTGACCCGACAACCAACCCGCTTTCTGTCCGTCGTCAAATGATTCGGGAACGGATGGTCCGGCCCATCACGGAGTGACATCATGGTGTCTGCCTCCGCGAGCGGAGCAGGCGAGATCATTCTGGCCGACAACGGCGAAAACGCCTCTGCGGCAGCCGCAGAGGCGGCACTTCATCACGTACCCATTCCGTCATGGGGTTTATCCAGGAGACGCGCCTGCCGGTGGCCGGATCCCTGGCGCGGCCTTCCGGCCCGGCAATCTGTTCCGCGGTGAGCCTCCATTGCCGAAACCTGCCGTGGAGGATGGCACCGCTCAGAGACGGCCTTTTTTTCCTCTGATGTGATCGATACAGCGCCGGCGTCGCGCGGGATTTGATAATTTCGCCTGCACAACCTCACGCAGCTCGCCCGTGATCTTCCAGCGTATGGTTCCTTGCCATCCCGATCCTTCTTCCTGCCAAGGTCCCAGAACAGATCCCCGACCTCCCAATGGCAAGCGGCCACCAAGGTCGAGTGACGCATAAAAAGGCGTGGGCCTTTCGACCCACGCCAAGTATCGGGCAAACGCCGGGGAGCCGCGGCGCTATTGGCCCGGTGCACCCGCCCCGGTCGGGGCGGGGGACGCTGTCGGTTTGGCGCTGCCCGAAGCCGGGGCGGACGCCATGGTGATCATCGCCGGGTTGTCCTCGCCATGCGCCGCCGCCGCCTTCGGATCGGGCTGGGCGAGCGCGGCGGGACCGCGGAGATAGGGGAACTGGCTCGCCATCGGCGCGCCATAGAGCGGCTTGAACACGCCCTGGTGGCAGGTCGCGCAGTCCACCTTCGCCACATCGCCGGCCGGGCCGAGCATGGCTTTGGGGAAGGTGCCGGTCAGCGGCAGCAGGTAGTCGTTATTGAGCGCGCGGACCATGTGCAGGCCGTAATAGGCGGTCACCCGCTGCGGCGTGCTTTCCGACCAGTCGGCGAAGGCGCGGGTCTGGTGGCAGAAATCGCAGTTCACCCCCAGCGCCGTCGCGTAGTGCATCATCAGCGCATAGGTCCACTGGGTCTGCTGGATCGAGTGGCGGTTGCCGGTGGGCAGCGCGGTGGTGCCGGTCACCCGGATCGGCTCGTGCCCGAGCAGGAAGGGCGTGAGCGGATCGGCCGGCAGCGCCGAGCCATCCGCCACCGCCGAGGGCCGCGCCTCGCCGCTGTCGGTCTGCAGCAGCCCGCCCGCATGCGGCGGGGCGACGCCCTCGAACCAGACCCGGCTCGGCACGTTGTTGCCCCGATGGCAGGTATAGCAGGTGACGCCGACCTTCTTCACATGCGTCTGCCAGTCGGCATTGATGAAGATCGTCATCTCCAGCATCCGCCGCGCGACCCGCTTCTGATACTTGGCGTCGGAGGCGAAATTGCCGGCCACGTGGCAGTAGCCGCAGCCCTGTTTTGGCGCGACCCACTGCACCATCGAGACCATGATCCGCGCAAAGGCGCCGGCCGGAACGTTCTTGAGCACCTGAACGTTCTTGTAGATCGTGCCGGCCGGCGGCCCGGCATTGTTCTGCGGCAGGGCGGTGGGCGCCTGGTTGGCGGCGAAGGCGGCGGCGATCACCGCCGGGCTGTATTCGAGCTGCTGGCCGGTGCCGCGATAGCCGCGCTGCACCGAGCGCACCGTGGGCGGCTGCAAGGTCAGCACGCCGATGACCATCGCCGTCATGCCGCCGATCAGGGCGAGCAGGGTGATCGTGACTTTCATGGCATTGTCCCCTTGCCCGCGGCCACACCCTGCGCCGGATCGGCGATATGCCCGTAGATGTGCGGATAGGCCGGCGCCACATGGTGCTTCACCGCCCACAGGAACCAGTTGTCGACGACGGTGCCGGTCAGCAGGATGCCGATCCCGCCGGTCAGCGTGGTCAGCACCGCGAACCACCAGGCCCAGCGATGGATGCTCTCCATCGTCGCGTTGAACCCCATCGTCCAGCGCCAGAACAGCGCGGCGCGCTCCGATGCGGTGCCCCGGTCCACCGTCTGCTCCACCTCGCGCTCGCCGCCGAACCGGCTGACGGCGAGAATGGTCGCGCCATGCATCGCGAACAGCAGGACCGAGCCATAGAGGAACACGATCGAGAGCATGTGGAACGGATCGTAATACAGGTTGCCGTATCGCAACGAGAACGCGACGGTCCAGTCCAGATGCGGGAAGATGCCGAAGGGCGGCGCCTCGCCCCAGCTGCCCATCAGCAGCGGGCGGATGAAGCCGAGCACGAGGAACAGCCAGATGGCCGAGGCGAAGGCCCAGGCGGTATGGGTGCCGAGGCCGAGCTGCTTCGAGCGGCGGTAGACCCGCAGCCACCAGAGCAGCAGCGAGGTGGTCAGGAAGAATCCGGCCAGCAGCCACCACCCGCCCTGGTCCATCGGCGGCAGCCGCAGCCCGTAGGCCGGCGGCGGCGGTTCGAGCGCGAGCCACGGCAGGTCGCGCACGAAGCGGATCGGGTTCCAGTTCACCGAGGCCATCATGTTGAGCCCGATGATCTCGAAGGCGATCAGGCCGCAGGCGATGGAGGCGACGCCGAGCGAGCCGAGATAGATCGGGCCGACCTGGGCGTTGCCGATCTGGCCGAGCAGGTAGCTGAAGAACGGCTTGCCCTGCCGGCCCCACACACCCGCCGGCGCCGGAACGCCGTCATGCAGCGGCCCACGGATCTGCACCCGCGTGAAGATGTTCTGATATTCGATCATCCGAGCCCCCGGACTGCTTGAAGGTTATGACTGGTGCGGTCTTGCATGGCGCACCTCAATGACCGCCGAACTGCCAGATCGGCAGATGCAGCCACCACCCCCACCACGAGGGCCAGCCCTGGGTCCAGAACGGGCCCGAGAGCAGGATGCAGGTGGCGCTGGCGAACCCCGCCCCGAGGGCGAGGAACAGGCCGAGCCGGTGAATGCCCAGCGTGCCGATCGAGTAGCCGATGAAATCGCGGAAGAACGTGTCCTCGTGCTCGGCGAACTTCACCGTCTCGCCCGCCGGCGGGTTGATCGCGGCCAGAACCAGCGATCCGTGCAGCGCGAGGGCGAGCGTCGTCGTGAAGAACAGCGTCACGGCGACCATGTGCATCGGGTTGTATTCGAAATTGAGATAGGCGTATCCGGTGTTCGACACCCAGTCGAGATGGCTCATGATGCCGTAGGGAAAGCCGTTGCCCCAGGCGCCCATCAGCAGCGGGCGGATGACCTCGAGCGTTACATAGGCGAAGATCGCGACGCTGAACGCCGCCGGCACGTGCAGCCCGATCCCGAGCTTGCGGCTGATCTCCACCTCGCGCAGCGCCCAGGAGCCGAAGGCGCCGATCGCGCAGACCGTGATGATCTGCCAGAGCCCGCCCTTGGCCAGCGGCGCGAGGCCGAGCCCGTAGGAAAGGTCGGGCGGCGCGATGCTGATCTGCCAGATGTTCCAGGTCGGCCCGAGCGCCGCGCCCCAGATGATCAGCGCCGTGCCGAGCATGATGAAGAAGGCGGCGGTCACACCGAAGAAGCCGACATAGAACGGCCCGACCCAGAAATCGAACAGGTCCCCGCCGATCAGGGTCCCGCCGCGGACGCGGTATTTTCTTTCAAAACTGAGCAGTGCCATCGGGCAGTTCCTCACCGTTCGGTTGGGGCCCCTCCCCCCGGCGCGGTCGGCACGAGCCGACCGGCACCGGGATCATCTGAAGGGTTTGGCAGGCCCCGTTACTTGTTTGCCGGCATGGCCGACTGCTGCTGCATCGTCGTCATCGCGGGGGCGCCGCCGAGCCAGTCGAAACGCGGCGTGCTCAGCAGGATGAAGTGGATCAGGATCGCCAGCGCGAACAGGAACACGCCAAGCGCGGTCAGCACCCTGCGCGGATCGAAAAGAAGCCACATGCGCCACATGGTCTGTCCTCCCTTATCCGATATGCGAGGTGAGCATCTTCACCCCGATATGCGCGTTATCCAGGAACCCCGTGACATAGCCGTGCGGACCCGGGATCCACGGGCGCCACTGCCACACCAGGAAGTGGGCAATGATCGCGATGACGGTGAAGCCGATGAAACTGGCGATGAAGATCGAGTGGAACTCCTTCGCCTCCCGTTCGGTCAGGCCGGATAACGACCCTTCCCGATCATGTGTGGTCATGGACATCAGACTGTTATCCTCGTTGTGGCCGGCGCGGTTGCCCTCGCCTGCCAGTTCCGCGCGAACCCCGCGCGGGGGGACGGCCGGCGCCGTGCGGCGGGCGGCCGATGGGGGAGCCTCGCCGCTGGGGCAAGCAGGAGGGGCAGCACCAGGGTCGGCCCGGGTGCGGCTCTGTCGGGTGAAGCGGTCATGCCGGCACCGTCTCGCGCAGCGCCACGGCGACATGCGCCGCCTCGACGCGCGCGGCACCCGCCTCGCGCGCGCACCGCTCGGCGCGGTCGCGCAGGCGCTTGGCTGCGGAAATCCGGATCAGGAACGGCTCATGGGCGAGATGCCGGTCGAGCGCCGCGGCCGCATCCGGGGCCCAGGCCTCGCCCGCATCGGCGCGCGCCGGCGTCGGCTCGATCCGGTCGAGATCGGCGCCGAGCGGCAGGATGTTGAACAGCGCGTCGAACAGCGCGTTGCAGTATTCCTGCACGACATAGGTCGCACCCGCATACCCCATGAACGGCGTGCCGGTCGCGCGGCGGATGATCGCCCCCGGAAACGACGCCGGAATATAGACCGACCGGCCGCCGCGCTCCGCCGCATACATCCGCTCGTTATACGAGCCGAACAGCACCAGCGGCGGGGTCGCCGCCATCGCCGCGCGCACCGCGTCGTTGTCCGGCTTCACCCCGGGGCGACGGGCGATCGCGAAGCTGCACGCAATGCCGAGCTCCTCCTCGAGCAGGCGGCGCAGGCCGCGGGCATAGGTCTCGGTCGCCACCACCCCGAACGACGAGGTCGCGAAGAAATCCTGCGTCACGCTCCGCCACAGATCCCAGATCGGCTTGATCGTGGTCTCCTTCTCGCGGGCGATGAACGGCTCGGGATCGACACCGGCGAGCTCGCCGAGCTTGCGCAGGAAATTCGTCGTCGCGAAAATCCCCATCGGCGCCATCAGGTAGGGCTTGCCCAGCGCCTCGCAGAGCTTGCGGCCGAATTCGCGATAGAGGCAGACATTGACATCCGCATCGGCCAGCAGCGGCGTGTCCTTGAGGTCGGCGCCGAGCGGAAAGGTCAGGTTGACCTCGCAGCCGATCCCCTCGACCAGCCGGCGGATCTCGGCGAGATCGGAGGGCATGTTGAACGTGCCATAGATCGGCCCGATGATGTTGACGCGCGGCTTGCCCGCCTTGCGCTCCGGGCGCTTCGCCTTCGCGTTGCCGAACTCGTTCCACAGCCACACCATCGCCCGGTCGGCGGACTGCCACTGGTCCTCGTCGATCGTGCGCGGCAGGAAGCGCCGCAGGTTCGAGCCCTCCGGCGTCACCCCGCCGCCGATCATCTCGGCGATCGAGCCGGTGACGACGACCGCGGGAATCTTCTGGTTGCCGATCCCGGCGGCGCGCTTCATCGGCCCCTCGGTGCCGCTCATCGAGAGCGCTTCCTCGTCAAGCCCCGTCACCACGATCGGCAGCTCGTGCGGCGGCAGCGCATCGGTGTAGTGCAGCACCGCCGTCACCGGCAGGTTCTCGCAGCCCACCGGCCCGTCGATGACGACGCGCAACCCCTTGATCGCGGCAAAGGCGTAGACAGCGCCCCAATACCCGCCCGCCCGGTCATGATCCTGCACCAGCATCAGGAAACCTCCTCCGCCTGCGCCGCATCGCCGGCGAAGAACCCGATCATCCGGCCGAACCGCTCGCGCCCGCGCGTCTGCGCCGCGACGATGGCAGCGAGTGCCGCGGCACCGGATGCGCCGAAGATCGGCCGCGATGACACGATGTTGGTGAAATAGACGGCCGGCACACCCGCCTCCTTCGCCGCCTGCACCAGCGGCGTGGTGCCGAAGGCAAGGTCGGGGCGAACGTCGCGCAGCGCCGCGCAATCCTGTTCGAGCGAGGCGCGGAACTGCACATGCGTGCCCTGCTGGGCAAGCCAGGCGCGGTCCGCCTCGCTCCACGGCGTCGCCGGCAGCGCGGTGCCGACATAGGGGATCTCCGCCCCCGCCTCGATCAGCAGCCGTGCGACCAGCAGCTCCGAGCCCTCGTAGCCCGAAACGATCATCCGCGCCGAAACCGGGTTGGCGGCGAGCGCCGCGCGCACCGGCGCGATCGCCGCGGCCTTCGCCCGGTCGACCCGCGCCGCCTCGATCCCGGCGACGCGACCGACGGCGTCGAGCCAGTCGGCCGTCGCCTCCTCGCCCACCGGCGCCGAGCCGATCAGCGTGCGGCCCGCGGCCTCGAATTCCCGCGCGCTGGCGGTGTAGAACGGATGCACCGCGGCAGCCGCCACGCAATCGAGCGCGCCGTACAGATCCCGCCACTCCCGCGCCGGCACCGCCGGCCCGACGCCGAGCCCCATTGGCGCCAGCATCGCCGCGACCCCTGGCGGATCGGCGGGGAACAGCTCGCCCAGCAGGGTGACCCGCCGCTCCTCGGCAAGCCCCGCGCGCGGCCGCGCCACCGCGCCGGCTTCGGCCTCGCGCCGCGCATAGCGCAGCATCGCCCCGGCCAGCACGTCCTTCGCCTCGGCATGGGTCGGCACGCCGAAGCCCGGCACGTCGATGCCGATCACCCGCACACCGTCGATCTCCCGCGGCAGCAGGTCGAGCGGTACGCCCGAAGCGGTCGGCACGCACAGATTGATGACGACGACGGCGTCATACGCGTCCGGCTGCGCCGTCCGGCGCACCGCGTCGCGGATATCCTCGAAGAGCTGGCCGGTCACCAGCGTCTCGGAATCGAACGGCACGTAGCCGACGCTGCGGCGCGCGCCATAGAAATGCGAGGTGAAGGTGAGACCGTAGACGCAGCAGGCCGAGCCGGACAGGATCGTCGCCACCCGCCGCATCCGCAGGCCGACGCGCAACGACCCGAAGGCCGGGCACATCGATTGCGGCTGGTCGTGCGGCCCCTGCGGGTAATCGGCGGCGAGCCGCTCCAGCACGGCGGACTTGCCGGCGGCGCGGGCGGCCTCGCGCATCGTCTCCCGCCCGCCATGGCAGCCGGAGTCCTGCGGCCGCGCGATCGTTCCCTCCGGCGGGGGCATGGTCAGGCCCCCTCGTAGACGACTTCGAGGGACGGCCGGTTCAGCACGTCCGAACCGCACATGTCCTCAAGGCTCGCCGGGTCCAGCACCACGCCGCGGCCCACCGCGTCGCCCTTGAACAGGCCGAGCAGCCCGTCCTGGCTCAGCGGCGTCGGGCGGATCGGCGGCGCCTCGGCCACCTGCACGCCCAACGCCTCGAACAGCGGCGACCAGCGCCCGCCGGGCCGCCCGACGATCTCGTAATTCGCCGATTTGCGGCGGATATCCTCATCCGCCGGAATCGCGGCCAGCACCGGAATCCCCGCCGCCGCGGCGAAGGCCTGCGCCTCGCCGGTGCCGTCATCCTTGTTGATCACCAGCCCGGCAACGCCGACATTGCCGCCGAGCTTGCGGAAATAATCCACCGCCGAGCAGACATTGTTGGCGACATAGAGCGATTGCAGGTCGTTCGAGCCGACCACGATCACCTTCTGGCACAGATCGCGGGCGATCGGCAGGCCGAACCCGCCGCAGACCACGTCGCCCAGGAAGTCGAGCAGCACGTAGTCGAAATCCCACTGGTGAAAGCCCAGCTTGTCGAGCAGTTCGAACCCGTGGATGATCCCGCGCCCGCCGCAGCCGCGCCCCACTTCCGGGCCGCCCAGCTCCATGGCGAACACGCCGTCGCGCTTGAAGCAGACATCGCCGATCTCCACCGCCTCGCCGGCGGCCTTGCGCCGCGCCGAGGTCTCGATGATCGTCGGGCACGACTTGCCGCCGAACAGCAGCGAGGTCGTGTCGCTCTTCGGGTCGCACCCGATCAGCAGTACCCGCTTGCCGAGCTGCGCCATCGAATACGACAGGTTGGCGAGGGTGAAACTCTTGCCGATCCCTCCCTTGCCGTAGATCGCGATGATCTGGGTCTTCTTCGCCGGATTCGCGCTCGCGCCAATCTCGGTATCGGGAGCCGTGCGGCCGGCGCTTGCGTTCATGTCATGTCTCTCCAGTCGATGAGCAGTTTGAGGCAGGAATCGTCGTTGAAGGCGGCGGGATAGGCTTCCGCCGCGTCCGCCGCCGGCACCCGGTGCGTCACCAGGCCGGACAGGTCGAGTCGCCCCGCCGCGACCAGTGCTGCGACATCGGCGAGATCCTCCGGCTGCCACTGGGCGGCGATGGCGATCCGCGCCTCGCGCATGAAGGCCGGGGGGAAGGCAAAGCCGAGCGGGGCGGCGTAAAACCCGGCGAGGGCGATCATCCCCCCCGGCGCGAGGCGCCCGATCAGCCGGTCGAGAATTGCGGAATCGCCCGAGGCGTCGATGATCGTGCGATAATCCCGCCGCGGATCGTCCGCCGCGGCCCGCACCTCATAGCCTCGCGCCCCGGCGAACCGCGCCGCCCTGGTTTCCCAGACCACCGGCGCCCCGCCATCGAGCGTCGCGAGGCGGGCGATCAGCCGGCCGAGAACGCCATGCCCGACGATCAGCTCCGGCGCGCCGCCGGCAACCCTGATCGCATGCCGGGCGGTTGCCGCCAGCGCCAGCAGGGTCGCGTTCGCGCCGAGTGCGGCGGGAACCCACACCGCCCGCTCGGCCGGCACCACCAAATGTCGTGAATCCGCGCCGAACAGCGCGCGCATCTCGCCGAAGCAGCGGGCTCCCGGAACGAACACCGTCTCGCCCAGCCGGCCGCGCACCGCGTGCCCTGCCTCGACAATCGTGCCCGTCGCCTCGTAGCCCGGCACCAGCGGATAACCCATGCCCGGAAAGGGCGGCATCTCGCCGGTGAAGATCAGCTTCTCCGTGCCGGTGCTCACCCCCGACCACGCCACCTCGACCACCACATCCGTGGCCGCAGGCGCATCGAGCCTCACCCGCCGGAGCGACAGGTCTAACGGTCTTTCGATGATGATGGCGAGACTGTCGAGCAAGGCACGTCCCCTCTGGAGTGCCGCGAGCCGTGCGGTCGTATTGTAAATGTCAGCTTACAAGTACAAAACAAAATGTCAATCTAAACTTACAGTCAACGTTTCTTTTATCGCGCCGGCTCATCCGGCGCGTGCCGCGATCAGCCCGGTCAGCAGCGGCTGCGGCGTGGCGATCTGCCGCGCCCCGATGAAGCCGGCGCGTTCCACCATCGCGGCCAGCTCCGCCGCGCGCCGCGGCCGGCCGCGCCCCATCGCCAGCAGGTAGAAACCGAAATAGGCATCGCCGACCGGCGCCGCCCCCGCCGCCGCGGCCAGCGGCTCGGCGATCAGCAGGGTGGCTCCGGGTTGCAGGCAGGCGCGGACATTGCGCAGGATCGCCATCGCATCGTCGTCGTCGTGATCGTGCAGCACCCTGACGAGGGTGGCGATGTCCGCCCCCTCCGGCAGCCGGTCGACGCGCATGTCGCCGCCCCATGCGGCGGCCCGCCCGGCGAGCCCCGCGCGGGCGAAGCGGGCCCGCGCCAGCGCCGCCACATCCGGCAGGTCGAACAGCATGAGCGCGAGCGCCGGCGCGCGAGCGGCGACCGCCTCGAGAAACCGGCCATCGCCCCCGCCGACATCGAGAATCCGCCGGTGCCGGCGGAATTTCCAGGCGGCGAGGATCCCCGCGGCGATCATCGGCTGCGATGCCGCCATCAACTGCGAATAGGCATCCGCCCGCGGCGCGTCGCCGCCCTCATACGGCCAGAACCCGGCCAGGGTCGCGTTCGTCTCGCCGCGCAGCAGGCCGACCGGATCGGCGAGGTCGCGATAGAGCAGCGCATGATGCCGGACCATCGCCGCGATGCCCGGGTTGGCAAGCAGCGCAGCACCCAGCGGGCCGAGCGCCACCCGCGCGCCATCGGTCTCCAGCAGCCGCAGCGCCGCACCCGCCCGTGCGAGCCGCAGCAGCGCCGCCGGTGCAAGGCGGCAGCGCGCGGCGAGATGCTCGACCGTCTCCGCCCCCGCCGCCAACTGCGCGAACAGGTCGAGCTCGACGCAGGCGGCCAGCGTCTGCGAATAGACGAAGCCGGCGCAGAGGTCGAACAGCGCCCGCGCCTCCCGCCGCGCCACGAACCGGGTCGGCGGGCAGCGCGCCGCAAGATCCTGGAAGGTGCCGTTCGCGAGCAGCCGGTTGCGCAGATCCCGCCAGCGCCGCTGCCAGGCCGGCACCGGCGGGTCCACGAAGCCCGACGCGCTCGCCGTCACCGCGCGCGCCTCAGGCCGCCGCGCGGGCCAGCCCCTTGGGCACCAGCCGCTTCGCCTCCTGCACGATCAGCGCGCGCAGCGACGCCACGCCCGGACAATCGGGGATCGACGAGGCCGCGCGTTCAGCCACCTCGTCCAGCAGGTCGAGCGCGCCCTCGATGCCGAAGCGCCGCACGGCACTCGGCCGGTGCAGCGCGGCATCGCGCCCGACCGGCTTGCCGCACGAAGCCGCATCCCCGGCGGCATCGCAAAGATCGTCGGCGATCTGATAGGCATCGCCCAGATTGTCCCCCAGCGCCCGCCACGGCAGCGGATCCTCGCCCGCGCTCGCCGCCCCGGCCATCGCCGCCGCCGCGAACAGCGCCGAGGTCTTGGCCCGCTGGTAGCGCGCGAGATCCACCTCGTCCTCGCTCTCCCAGGCCTGGCCGGCAACGATGCCGCCCGGCATGCCCACCGCCTCGGCGACGATCCCGCTCAGCGCGATCACCGGGCCCGGCTGCACCGCGCAGCCGAGTGCGAGGGTCTGGAACGCCAGCACGATCAGCGCATCGCCCGCAAGCACCGCGATCGGCGCGCCGAACGCGGCATGCACCGAGGGACGGCCGCGCCGCGTCGCCGCATCGTCGAAACACGGCAGGTCGTCATGCACCAGCGAGGCGCAGTGCAGGAATTCCAGCGCCGCCCCCGCCGCCACCGCCGCGTCGAACCGGTCCGCCCCGCAGGCCGAGGCCACGGCGAGGCACAGTCGCGGCCGCACCCGCGCGCCGCGCGGAAACACCGCGTGCCGCATCGCCGCCGCCAGCTTCGGCGGCCCGCCGCCGGTTTCGGCCCGCAGCATGGCCGTGGTGAGGGTGGATTCGATGAGCGACATGGCATCCATGACGGACCTCCGATGGTTGAGCCGTTTGTCACTTTTTATTGTCGTTTTTAACTGTGCGATTTGGTTGACACTCAGTCAAGTAATTTCGGATACTCGCCCGCAACGGAGGACCCCGGCGATTTCACCACGCGACACCTCGACGGTCCTGATCATCGGCGCCGGCATGGGCGGCCTCGCCGCGGCGATCCGCCTCGCCGCCGCCGGCCGCCGCGTCGTGGTGTTCGACCGCGCGGCAGCACCCGGCGGCAAGCTGCGCGCGGTCGCCGTCGCCGGCCGCGCCATCGATGCCGGGCCGACGGTGGTGACGATGCGCCACGTGTTCGACGACCTGCTGCGCGCCGCCGGCACCAGCCTCGCGGCCGAGCTTCGCCTCGCGCCGCTCGATGTCATCGCCCGGCATCACTGGCAGGACGGCACCCGGCTCGACCTGCGGCAGACCGCGGAGGCGAGCGAGGCCGCCATCCTCGCCGCCTTCGGCCCGCGCGCCGCCCGCGAATTCAGCGTCTTCTGCCGCCGCAGCCGGGCGCTCTACGACGCGCTCGACGCCGCCTTCATGCGCAACCCCGCGCCCGGTCTTCTCGGCCTTGGCCGCCGCACCGGCCTCACCGGCCTGCTGGCCCTCGGCCGCGCCTCGCCCTTCGCCAGCCTGTGGTCGGTCCTCGGCCGCCGCTTCACCGATCCGAGGCTGCGCCAGCTCTTCGCCCGCTACGCGACCTATTCCGGCGCCTCGCCCTTCGCCGCGCCGGCGACGCTGATGCTGATCGCCCATGCCGAGCAGCGCGGCGTATGGACGATCGAGGGCGGCATGACGATGCTGGCCTCCGCCCTGATGCGCGCCGCCCGCTGCCACGGCGCGCGCTTCCACCTCGGCGCGCCGGTGGCCGAGGTGCTGACCGATGGCGCCCGCGTCAGAGGCGTCCGCCTCGCCGACGGTTCGGAGGTCGCCGGCCGCACGGTCATCGCCGCCGGCGAGATCGGCGCGATCGGCGCCGGCCGCCTCGGCGC
>NZ_JFHO01000111.1:0-7005 GCF_000724705.2 Acidiphilium sp. JA12-A1 | reverse complement strand
CGAGCCACGCTGCAAAATGCCGCCCGGTCTCAAAATTCGCGGGGTTCACATTGAGCGCCATGGTGATCGCGGTGATTGCCCCAACGCCGGGAATCGCGGCGAGGAGCTTGCTGACCGCGTTGGCCTTGTGCTGTTCGAGCAGCTGTCTCTCCAGTGCGTCGATCTTTGCATCGAGATCCGTCACATGCTGACCCATTTGCTCAAACATCGCCTTTGCAATTGCTGGAATCGCTTCCTCGGCAGACAGGAGAACAAGCAATGCTGAGACGTTCGCGCAGCCCTTGGCGGCAACGATGCCAAATTCCGCCGCGTGCCCCCGCAACGCGTTGATCGCCTGGGTTCGTTGATTCACCAAGAGTTCCCGGTGCTTCACGATGATTGCTGCCGCTTGCTCATCCACCGATTTGACCGGAACCGTGCGCATGGTCGGGCGGGATGCTGCCTCACTGATCGCTTCTGCGTCGTTGCGATCATTTTTACTCCGCTTCACGAAGGGCTTCACATATTGCGGTGGGATCAACCTTACCCGGTGGCCCATACCGCCCAACACCCGCCCCCAGTGGTGCGAGCCTGCGCAAGCTTCAAGAACCACCTCCGTCGGAGCCAATTTGACGAAGAACGGTTCAACCTGAGCCCGCCTGATCTCGCGCCGCAGTAACGGGCGCTCCTGGTCATCGACCCCATGGATCGTAAAAACATGCTTGGACGTGTCTATAGAAATCCGCTTAAATTCCATTGGGCGGCCCTTTCATTAGGTTCGTTGTTCGACCCTATATTGGCACATTGGATGCCGTTGGGCCGTCCACCCCAACAGAAATCAACGCCAATGGGAATCCCCTCGCGATTCAGACCGGTCGAAAGCCGCTCTAAACGAAGGCTGGAAAAAATTCACAAACAAGCGCGCCGCCGTATACAGCTCGGCCAGCACGGTGGTGGCACCCACGCCCTCGAAGCGGCGATAGCCAACCAGGCGGCGCACCACAGATCCGTTCTTCTGCTCAACCCACGCTTGATCGTTCTTGCGGTAGGGGCGGCAACGAGTGAAGGCGATGCCGGAGGCCGCGCAGTAATCACGCACCGTCTCATTGATAAAGACGCTGTCATTGTCCGTATCAAAACCCATCAGCGTAAAAGGCATCAGCTTGCGTAGTTCGGTGAGCACCGCGACCAGTAACGTCTGCTCGCGCACCAGCAGCGGCGCGCACTCGGACCAGCCAGTCGCAATGTCGGTCAACGTAAATGTCCACGCAAAACTCCCCTTCGCGACGGGGCCACTATGCGAGACTAGGTCGGCCTCAACGTACCCAGGAGCCGGATCACCCCAATCGTTAAACGTCCTGATCGGAACACTACGCCGGAGCGCGGTCCCGGCACCACCCCGTCGCCGCGGCCGACGGCTGCCGGCCTTCGCATCGCGCAGCGCCCGGTCAATCGTCGCGGCGCTCATCGCCGTCAGCTTTGCCTTTATGTCCGGCGCTACGTCCAGATGCCCATGGCGCTCCATCGCCTCCAAAAGAATCGGGATCAGCGGCCGGAGCCGTTTGCCGCACAATCGATCCGCCGCCTCCCACAGCACCACCAGCGCCGTTCTTACCGCTTCATCGTAAATCCGCCGTTTGCTGCGAGAGCCTGCTGCTTGCGTTGTCCGCGGCAACCGCAACAAACGCATCGCATGCTTGCGGTGAAATCCCGTCACCGCCACAAACTCATCGAGAACGCGGCCTTTGCTAACTCGATCAGACGATCGGTAGCGCTCACCGACCGCCTCGACCAACTCCACGCGCGTCGCCATACTCACCTTCCTCATCACCCGCTCCACGGCCATCTCGGGAGCATTTTAGATGAGGCAACAATCCTGTCCGGAGGAGCAAATCAGGCGAGGCAATGCGCTTCTCACCCAGATTGTCGCGCTACAGCTGCTGTGTTCGAGGAGCTGCTGGCCGGGCGGCAGTTCGAGTTCCCGGTCGAGCGCGCGGTGTTCGCCACCGTGATCCACCGGATCATGGTCTCGGGCTCGGATCGCGCCTGCGACAAATGGCTCGAGGATTACGACATTCCCGGCACCGAGGAGCTCGGCCTGCATCACCTCTACCGCGCCATGGCCTGGCTCGGCAAAGAGCTGCCGGACGAGGAACAGGGGGATGCCACGCCCTTTGCACCGCGGACGGTGAAGGATCTGGTGGAAGAGCGTCTCTTCGCCCGACGGCATGATCTGTTCACCGACCTCTCGGTCGTGTTCATGGACACCACCTCGCTGTATTTCGAAGGTGCCGGCGGCGAGACGCTGGGCGCGCGGGGCCACTCAAAGGATTACCGCCCACAGCTCGCGCAGATGATCCTGGGCGTGGTGATCGATCAGGACGGAAGGCCGATCTGCACCGAGATGTGGCCGGGCAACACCGCCGATGTCTCGGTACTGGTGCCGGTGATCGACCGCCTGCGGTCGCGCTTCGGCATCACCCGGGTCTGCGTTGTCGCCGATCGCGGCATGATCAGCGCCGCGACGATCGCCGCGCTGGAGGAGCGCGGACTGGAATACGTCCTCGGCGCAAGGGAACGCACCGACCGCATCGTCCGCGAGGTGGTGCTGGCCGATGAGCGCCCCTACATCCCGCTCTGCCTCGAGCGCGCCGGTGGCGACGAGACCCAGCTCTTCATCAAGGAGGTCAAAGTCGCGGGCAAGCATTACATCGTCTGCCGCAACGAGGCGGTGGCCATCGAAGAGGCCGAGACCAGGCGCCAGGTGGTCGCCGCCCTCGATCGTCAGCTGACGCGAGGCGACAAGGCGCTGATCGGCAACTCCGCCTATCGCCGCTTCCTGCGCCCAGTCAGCGACGCAAAGCCCGGCCGCAAGAGCAAGCTGTTCGAGATCGACGCCGGCAAGCTCGCCGAGGAAGCCCGCTTCGACGGCGTCTTCGTGCTGCGCTCCAATGCCAGGATCTCGCCGCTGCAGGCGGTGCTCCGCTACCGGGACCTGCAGAATGTCGAACGGCTGTTCCGTGTGGCGAAGGCGACGATGCGCACCCCGCCAATCTACCATTCCTCCGACGCCGCCATCCGCGGCCATGTGTTCTGTTCTTTTCTCGCGCTGATCCTGCACCAGGCGCTCGACGAAAAACTCCGCCGGGCCGGCAAGCGCGTCGAATGGGCCGATCTCCTGCGTGATCTCGACAGACTGCAGCACGGCGAAATCAGTCAGAACGGCAAGCGCTGGCAGGTCCGCACCGAAGCTGGCGCCGCGGCCTCAGCAGCCTTCAAGGCCGCCCCCATCGCCATGTCACCCCGTCTGCAGACCCCCCAGCAAGCCGTAGCCTAATCCGGCTGCGCATTCCGCCCTGTAGTGCCACAGCTCCGGCGTGCGCCCGATTTCACACGCCTTTTCAATTGCTTAGGAAAAACCGCTGTTTAACTGGGGTCAGGTCGCCCAGATCTTGCAAATCCCAATATTGCCCGCCGCTAAAAAGTCATGACCAAATCAGCAAAGTTCGATTTTTCACAGGTGACGAGGTTGAGAAAGATCAACGTTGTACGATCACTGTTACAGCGCAGTGGAAAACTCAATAACTGCAGCTTCAGTGTAGATCGTCAATGAAAATGGAATCATCTGATTTATTCTAACATAAATGCGGAACCGACGACAGGGTTTAAAAAGAATTCCGACTTTATGTAATCGATAAAAACTCTGATCCGGGGGACGTCTTTATTTTTTTTCGGACAACTGAGCCAAAACTCCATCTTCGGGGCATACCCATCTAAGTCGAGAATCTTGAGATTAGGCTCGCGTGCTTCAACACCCACAGGCTGAAGGCTCACACCGATGCCGCTGATTGTCGCCTCCCCCAATGCCCAAGAAGAATTTGTTGTATAGGTGACGCGGGGATGACTGCTAATCAGGTCAGACCAAACTTTCCAATCGCCGGTGTGGGGATAATGCAGGTGATTGCAAAGTCGATGGTGCTGTAAATCGCTTAGCGTCTTGGGGGTCCCGTGCATCTTTAAGTATTCGATAGCCGCGCACGGTTTAAGGGTCATTTTTCCGTGTGAGAGCAGAACCGCTTCGCGGCTTTTCGGCTCATGCCAGGTAAAATGGACATCGACATCCTCACCGCCTGGAGGCGGTGCGGCTGGGGATGTCATGACCTCAATGGTGATCCCAGGATATCGCCGATGGAACTCTTTCATGCGAGGTGGCAACCAGTAACCACCTATACCGTCAGAGGCCCAAAGCCGGATTTTTCCTGATAGCCCCATCTCCTCTGCAACGCGCGCATCGACATGTTTTACGGTCGCCTCAATGTCCACGACGAGTTGTGAGATCGCCTCACCGACAGGTGTAAGGAATGAGCCGCGCGCTGACCGATTGAACAATGTCAGCCCGAGATCCTTCTCAAGCGCAACCATATGACGGCTAATCGTCGATTGGTCGATATTGGTCCGTTGTGCTGCGTCGTTAAAACTCCGCGCCCGGGCTACGGCAAGAAAAAGACGCAGTTTATCCCAATCTCGAATGCTCATGTTATGCAGAATTGCATAGTGTTTTTGTTGAATCAAGCATTCTTACCCATGCTGATCTCCGAAAATATAACTCTGGGGATAACCTTTTTTGCGACACCACTCCGCGTAGCCCAACTATCCCCGGTTGGCTTGGCCCGCGCGCAAAGTGGTCTGGGAGACATTTCTATGGCTGATTGCTCTAAGCAAGCGCCTCTCAAGCAGGATTGCTTACGTGTGGTTCCGGTGTCCGGATGGGACGATTTAATGAAGGTGATGGCTATACGCTCCGCGGTTTATATGGGCGAGGGTGGAAGGTCATATCTGCATGAATTCGATGGCAACGACCACCATGCCACCCACATTTTGGCTCTTGTCGATGACGAGCCGGCAGGGTGTTGCCGGATAAGGTATTTCGGCGATTTTGCAAAGCCGGAGCGCCTCGCAGTGTTACCGAAATTCAGGCGCGGTCGCTATGGCAAAAGGGGGGTCCCTTACGAAATTGCCTCCTATGCATTTAGCTTTTGCGCGAAGAAGGGTTTCCGCACCATCTATGGGCATGCCGTGGAGCATCTCGTGTCTTTCTGGGCGCGATTTGGAACCAGCCCAATGCCGGACGGTTCCTTTGACATAGAGGGCTACCGCTGCGTGGCGATGTCCGGTTCGCTATCTGTGCCCAACGATGCGATTCATATCGATTCTGGCCATCTCGTTCTCGTCAGGCGGGAAGGGCATTGGGACGAACCAGGCGTTCTGGAGGGATTGGAGCATTCCGCTGGCGCTTGAAGCGACTGAAAACCCGCTAGGTCTCGCGCAAAAGCCGCTCTGAGTGTGGCCCTACCGGCGATGCAACTACGCATAACGATGATGCAGTTCTTGGTATTCTCTTAAATCCAAAGTTTTGTTTACTCTAGTGCAGAGGCATAAGAAGTGCGCATGAGGCAGCTATGCTTGCTGGATTTCGACGTCTGTTTACTGAACATCCGGACATGCGGGGCAAGAGCGATCAAGGATTCTGGCTGACTTTTGTGGGCGCGCTGGTGTTTTTGGGGACGTTTATGTTCTCGCCCCGCATGTGTGTGTGGCTGCCCTTCTGGGTGCCGAACTGGGCGGCTTCTTCCATCATGCGTGACGATACCTGGAAGCAGGCTGGGATTTGCTTCGCGCCGCCAATCCAGGCAGCGAGCAGCAAGCGGTGCTTGGGTTCGATCTGGCGAAGGCCAATCGGCAAGTATTGTCGGATTACGCGGCAGCCGCAGCTAATACAAAGAAAGATCAGAGATGCATCATCACCGTGTTGGCACGGTAGGTATGCCTTTAGCTAAAGAATGAGCAGCAAAGGTCGGTGGTATTGCATTGAATGAATGCTTCCGCGTGAAATTGCCTAAGCGTGCGTCAAGTTTTGTGTTGAGGCACTTGATCTTGTGACGATATTCTGGGTGTATGATTGCTAAAGATGCAGGGTCTTTCTTTTTGGAAGGAGAAATTTACGAACTAAATGACATAATACAGAGCGGAAAATTAGCGTTCTGATTTTTGTAGGATACTTTATACTGGTTCAGCAATATTTTTGCGATCAGCTTTGTAAGTTGGTATTCTGATTACTCAGAGACTCCAAACCTTCTCTTTTGTCGTGGGTAAGGTGAGCGCCTTTTACCTTGACACCTACAACTTCGGAGTTCATCCTCGAAGGAAATGCGGCTGTGGAGGATCTATGTCATCTCCAGAATCAATTCGCTTGTTGAGCGTCCCTTGGTCCGCTGAAGAGCTACTTCATGATTTGAACCAGGAAGACCTCACTATCAAAGAAAGTGTTCGGGAAAGTATCCACGACGAGATGTGGCGGAACTTAACCGCAGAATTTGATGCTAACCACCTCTGGAAACATATTATTCGGAAACGGTTGGCACTTACTGAGGATTTTCTCTCGTTCGGCTCAATTTGGCTAAGAGAAGAAAATAATCACTACGTTGGACTTAGGCACATCTACGCCGCCATTTACGGCGGAGAGCATGCGGAGATTGATAGGAAAGTGCAATTAAGAGTTCCGGACTTTTCTGAAATTGATCACTTTCTTGAAGACGAGCTGACCATATGTGCCTGCCTTGCCTATGATGAGCTTGCGAGTTTACGTGGATATGGCGATGCCAAGCCGCTTTATCGAAGTTTTGGTAGTCCAGCCGCCATGACATGGCTAAAGCGTGCGGCGAGGGATGAACTCTATCACTCCCTAAATGCCCGGTCCATTCTCAGAAAACATCATGGGCACGATCTCTTGGCCGTAACTGCGGTCCTACGAGAAGTAGTGAATTCTGAGCACGCTGATCCCAACGCCTATAAGGCAACGTTCCTGTTTGATCACGGTGAAGCACCAGGAGACAATCCGTTCTCGAAAGACTTCTTAGTTCAATGTGCGAACGACATTTGCATTAGCCTGGGTATCACTCCGGCCTTCGAAGGACAGTCAGATGAACACACCACCCAATAGACTTCAGCCCCCGCGCGTCGTGAAAT
>NZ_JFHO01000112.1:0-12090 GCF_000724705.2 Acidiphilium sp. JA12-A1 | reverse complement strand
GCCGCGCGCTGCCGACGGCGCTGGCGCTCATCCTGCTGGTGAACGTGATCTGCGCCGGGCTTGGCGTTCTGCTCGCGCATCTCGCCGGCGCCTCGGATTTCGACGGCTATCTCGCCACGCTGCCCGGCGGCATCTATGCCGCGCTGGCGATGGCGATCGCCGCCCGGACCGACGTGACCTTCGTGCTCGCCGTGCATGTGCTGCGGGTGGTGCTGGTGATGTTCACCATGCCGCTCTTCGCCCGCCTGCTGCGCCGCCGTGCCGGCTTGAGCGGCTGACTATTCCGCCGCCGCCGGCAGTCGCGGCGCGGCTGCCGGGGCCGGCGCGATGAAGGCGGCCTCGCGCTCCGCCCAGCGCGCCCCGGCGGCGGCGAGGTTGCGCGCCTTCACATGGCCGAAGCCGCGGATCTCGGCGGGAATCGCGGCCAGCGCCAGGGCGGCGGCGAAGTTGTCCTCGGCCAGCATCAGCGCGATCCGCCGCGCCGTGGTCTCGTAGCGGCCGATCAGCGCGCGCTCGCCCCGCCGCTCGGCGCTGTGGCCGAACGGGTCGAGCACCGTGCCGCGCAGCACCTTTAGCGGCGCCAGCGCGGCCAGCGCCTTCAGCATCCAGGGGCCGTATTCGCGCTTTTGCGGCAGGCCGGTCACCTTGTCGCGCCGGGCGAGCAGCGGCGGGGCGAGGTGCAGGCGGATATCCCGCGTGTCGGTGAAGGTGCGCGCGAGCTCGGCGCGGAATGCGGGACGGGAATACAGCCGGGCGACCTCGTATTCGTCCTTGTAGGCCATCAGCCGGTGCAGCGTGCGCGCCACGGTTTCGGCGAGTTCCGTCGAGTTTGGCCGCACCGCACGCTCGGCCTCGCGCACGGCGGCGACCGTCTCGGCGAAGCGCGCGGCGTAGCGGCGGTTCTGGTAGGCGGCGAGATCGTCGCGCAGCATGTCGAACAGCGCGTCGAACCCGGAAGGCTCGGCCCCCGGCGGTGCCGCCACCGCCGCAACGGTGCTGCGGTCATGCGCCGCGGCGCGGCCCCAGGCGAAGGCGGCGAGGTTGAGGGCGACCGCCCGCCCGTTCAGCTCCACCGCCTGCGCGATCGCCGCCCGGCTCACCGGCACGAGCCCGCGCTGCCAGGCATAGCCGAGCAGGAACAGGTTGGTCGCGATCGCGTCCCCCATCAGCGCGGTGGCGATCGCGGTGGCCTCGATCGTGTCGAGATGCGCCTCGCCCACCCGGCGCGCCAGGCTCTGCCGCAGCCGCGCCATCGGCAGCGAGAAGGCGGGGTTGCGGGTGAACTCCCCGGTGATCGTCTCGTGCAGGTTGACCACCGCCCGCGTCTGTTCGCCGAGGCAGTCGAGCGTCTCCCGCTCGCCGGCGACCAGCGCGTCGCAGCCAAGCAGCAGGTTGGCCCGGCCCGCCGGCACCCGCAGCGCCTGCGCCGCCCCGGCCGCCGCCCCGAAGCGCAGATGCGAGACCACGGCGCCGCCCTTCTGCGCGAGGCCGAGCACATCGACCACCGAAACCGGCGTGCCGTCGAGATGCGCGGCCATGCCGAGCAGCGCGCCGATCGTCACCACGCCGGTGCCGCCGATCCCGGCCACCACCATGTCCCATTCCGGCGGCGGCAGCGCGGGTTCGGGCAGGTCATCGGGCGGGGCGGCGCGGGTCGCCTCCGGCCGCTTCAGCCCGCCGCCATGCACGGTGACGAAGCTCGGGCAGAACCCCTCGACGCAGGAGAAATCCTTGTTGCAGGCGGATTGGTCGATCGCCCGCTTGCGCCCGAACGGGGTTTCCACCGGCACCACGGCGATGCAGTTCGACACCAGCGAACAGTCCCCGCAGCCCTCGCAGACGCGCTTGTTGATGAAGGCGCGCTTCGCCGGGTCGGCCATCGTGCCGCGCTTGCGGCGGCGGCGCTTCTCGGTCGCGCAGGTCTGGTCGTAGACGATCGCGGTGACACCGGGGATCTCGCGGATGGCGCGCTGGATCGCGTCCAGCTCGCGGCGGTGCGATACCCTGACGCCGGGCGCGAGATCGGCAACACCCTGGTATTTCTCGGGCTCGTCGGTGACCACCTCGATCCGCTTCACCCCCTCGGCGGCGAGTTCGCGGGTGATCTGCGGCACGCTCAGCGGCCCGTCGACATGCTGGCCGCCGGTCATCGCCACCGCGTCGTTGAACAGCACGCGATAGGTGATGTTCACCCCGGCGGCGATGGCGGCGCGGATCGCGAGCAGGCCGGAATGGTGATAGGTGCCGTCGCCGATATTGGCGAAGACGTGCCGCTCGGTGGTGAACGGCGCCTGGCCGATCCAGGCCGCGCCCTCGCCGCCCATGTGGGAATAGACATCGGTCGCGCGGTCCATCCACGTCGCCATGAAATGGCAGCCGATGCCCGCCATCGCCCGCGAGCCCTCCGGCACTTTCGTGCTGGTGTTGTGCGGGCAGCCGGCGCAGAAATGCGGCACCCGGTGGGCGCCGAAATCGAGCGCGTGGCCGGCCTCGATCGTCGCGGCGAGGTGCGCGAGCGCCGCCTCCCGCGCCTCGTCCGGCAGGAGGCGCTGCGCCCGCCGGCCGAGCCCGAGCGTCACATCGGCGGCGGAGAGGTCGCTCTCGGCGCGGAACAGCGTGGCCCCGGTCTCGTCGCGCTTGCCGACGATGCGCGGCGCGCCGGCCATGCCGTAGAGGATCGCCCGCAGCTGGTCCTCGATCACCGGCGCCTTTTCCTCGACGACGACGATCTCCTCCAGCCCGCGCGCGAACTCCCGCACGATCCCGGGCTCGACCGGCCAGGTCATGCCGAGCTTGAGCACGCGGGCGAAGCCGAGCCCGAGATCGGCCCGCGCCTGCTCGACATCGAGAAAGGATTTCCCGGCGGTGACGATGCCGAGCCGCGCGCCGGGGGCGGGTTCGACGATGCGGTTGATCCGGTTGGCGGCGACGAAATCCATCAGCGCCGGCCGGCGCAGGCCGAGCACCCGCGCCTCCTGCGCCAGCACCGGCTCGTGCAGCCGCATCGCGACGCTGTCGGGGTCGATGTCCGGCAGGATGATCGGTACATCGAGGCCGGTCTCGACCGAGGCGGTGCAGTCGATGATCTCCTCGACCGTCTTGAACCCGACATAGAGGCCGGAATGGCGCGAGGCCGCCCAGCCATAAAGCCCGAGTTCGAGAATGTCCGCCACCGAGCTCGGCGCCAGCACCGGCACGCCGGCGGCGATCAGCGCCGGCTCGCTCTGATGCGCGACGGTGGAGGATTTCGCCGCGTGATCGTCGCCCGCGACCACCAGCACGCCGCCGTGGCGCGTGGTGCCGGCGTAATTGGCGTGCTTGAGCGCATCGCCCGAGCGGTCGACCCCCGGCCCCTTGCCATACCACATGGCGAACACGCCCTGGTGTGTGGCGCCGGGGAAGAGCGGGACGATCTGGGTGCCCCAGATTGCGGTCATCGCCAGGTCCTCGTTCACGCCGGGGCGGAAGACGATGCCCTCCGCCGCCAGCACCGCGGCGGCGGCATGGGCCTGGATGTCCACCGCGCCGAGCGGCGAGCCGCGATAGCCGGAGAGAAACCCCGCCGTGTTCAGCCCCGAGGCCGCATCGCGCCGGCGCTGCGCCAGCAGCAGCCGGATCAGCGCCTGGGTTCCGGTCAGGATCACCCGTCCGGGGCCGGGGCGGTAGCGGATGTCGAGCATGGTGTCGGCGGTCTTCATGCGGAATTTCCCCCGCCCGGCCTTTGCGCCGGGCTTTTTATCCGCTGCGAATTATGCGCCGCGTGATCGAAATTTGCGAGCAAAATCAGGTTTTTGTCCGGATCGTAACGGCTTGCCGATCGCTGCGCGCGGCGGCGCCGCGCGGCAATCCCGCTGCCCTCGCGCCGCGTGGATCGCGAAATTTTATTGCGCGGGGGACGAGGCGGCCCGGATGCCGCGCCGCATCATCACGGAAACGTGATCTCGTCCGCGCCGCGCGGCGCGGGGGCAAAACGTCAGTGGCCGATCGCGGCGGGTTCGGCGTCGGCCTCGTCGGTGTCGGTGCCGTCGGTTGCCACGGTTTCGCGCAGCGGCGTGTCCTCCACCCGGATAGCCGCGACGAGGCCGAGCAGGGCGAAGCCGGCGGTGATCAGGAACGCCGCGTGGAATGCCGCCGGCAGCGCCGGGTTCGCCGCCATCGCGCGTTCGGCCGCGGCGCCCGGCGCGTCGATCTGCCGGCCGAGGCGCAGCAGCAGCACCGCGCCGGCGATGGTCGCGCCGAACGCGCCGCCCATGGCCCGCAGCAGCAGCAGCGTCGCGGTCGCGGCGCCGACATCGTGCCGGGTCGCCGCATTCTGCACCGCGACGAGGTTCGAGGGCAGGACGAAGCCGATTCCGAGCCCCATGACGAAGCAGTTGAAGACGACGAGGCCGAGCGGGGTCGCGCGCGGCAGCAGGCCGAGCAGGACGAAGCCGGCGGTGCCGACGACGAGGCCGCCGATGAGCAGCTTGCGCGTCCGCCCGGTGCGCCGCGCCACCTGGCCGGCGGCGTAGGCGCCGATCGTGCTCGCGATCATGAACGGCATGATGTCCCAGCCGGACTGCGCGGCATTGGCGCGGTAGACCAGCTGGAAGAACAGCGGCAGCAGGAAGATCGCCGAGAACATCGCCAGCGCCGTGAGGAACCCGATCCCGACCAGCCGCACGAAGGAGGCGCTGCCGAACAGCCGCATCGGCAGCAGCGGGACGGCGGCGCGCGCCTCCCACCGCCAGAGGGCGGCGATCAGCGCGAAGCCCGCCGCGAAAATGCCGATCACCGGCGCCGAGAGCCACGGATAGTTCCGCCCGCCCCAGGACAGGCCGATCAGGAAGGCGGTGACGGCGCAGGTGAGCAGGGCCGCGCCCTCGTAGTCGATCCGCCCGCCGCGTGCCACCGTCCTGAGCTGGCGCAGCCCGATCTGGCTCAGCACCAGCGCGGCGAGGCCGAGCGGCACGTTGAACCAGAAGATCCACTGCCACGAGAGATGATCGGTCACCCAGCCGCCGACCACCGGCCCCGCGGTCGAGGCGACGCCCCAGGTCCCGGCCATGTAGGCCTGATACTTGCCGCGCTCGCGCGGGCTGACCACGTCGGCGATCGCCGCCTGCGCGATCGCCATCAGCCCGCCGCCGCCCACCCCCTGCAGCGCCCGCCCGGCGATCAGCCAGGGCAGGGTTTCTGCCGTGGCGCAGACGCAGGAGGCGAGGACGAACAGCGCGATCGAGGGGATCAGGGTCTGCCGCCGGCCGAACTGGTCGGACAGGCGGCCGTAAAGCGGGGTCGTCGCCGTCGAGGTCAGCAGATAGGCCGTCACCACCCAGGAGAGATGGGAGAAGCCGTGCAGCCCCGCCGCCATCGCCGGCACCGCGGGGATCACCACCGTCTGGTCGATCGCCGCCAGCAGGATGCACAGGATGATACCGGAGATGACCTGAAGCCGTTGCCTGTGCGTGTATTCCATGGGTCCGTTCGGGTGGCGCGGGGAGGGGCGATGAAAACGAGGCGCGACAGATTGCGCCGGTCTCGCGCGGCAGACAACCGCGCGCGAGGGGCAGCAACCCTGTCATGCATCGCGCCGGAGCATTTGCAAGCCGTCCGGGCAGCGCTTAACCTATTCGTCAACATCGAGATCAGGGAAAGTTTTCGCTCCATGCCCCTCAGCCATGCCGAATCCCGGCAACTGCTCCACCTGCGCGACATCGCGATCCGCGGCTATCTGCGCGCCGACGGCCTCGTGGACATCGAAGCCCACATGAAGGACACCAAGACCTACAGTTTCGGCAATCACGACCGCGGGCGGATCAACGCCGGCGAGGCGCTGCACGGGATGGGTCTGCGCCTGACGATCGACGACAAGCTCACCGTCGTCCGCGCCGAGGCGGCGATGGACGACACGCCGCACGCGATCTGCCCCGGGGTGGCGCCGAACTTCGCCGCGCTGGCGGGGCTGACGATCGGCAAGGGCTTCCTCAAGGGGGCGATGGAGCGCGTCGGCGGCACGGCCGGCTGCACCCATCTGCGCGAGCTGCTCCAGCAGGTCGCCACCACCGCGATCCAGACGATGTTCTCGATCCGCGCCCACAAATCGGCGCGCGAGGGCGGCACCACCGAGGACCGCTGGGACATCCCGAGCGCCCTGCTCAATTCCTGCCACGCCTATAACGAGCAGGGGCCGCTGGTCGCCAAGGTTCGCGCCCGGGCGGAAGAGCGCCGGCGCGAGGCCGAGGCGGCGGCCGAATAGAGCGATGCACGCCGTCATCTTCGAGGTCAGGCCGAAGGACGGCCGGCTGGACGACTATTTCGGCCATGCCCGGCTGCTGCGGCCCGAACTCGAAGGGATCGACGGGTTCATCGAGAACATCCGCTATCGCAGCCTGACCCGGCCGGGATGGCTGCTCTCGGTCTCGCTCTGGCGGGACGAGGCGGCGCTGATCGCCTGGCGCCGCCACGCCCTGCATCACCGCGCCCAGGAAGAGGCGCGGCGCGCGCTGTTCGCGGATTATCGCCTGCGCGTCGGGGTGGTGGCGGAGGCGGACTCCGCAGGCGTTTCGCTCCTCACCGCGCGGCGTGAGGGGGCGGCGGGCATGACGGCGGAGGCCCTGGCCCGCGACCTCGGGCTCGACCCCGCGGTGCCTGGCCTCGTCGGCTGGGACGTGTTCGAGGCCGTCCTCACCCCTGGCGATGTTTTGCTCCTCCGCAGCGGAACGGGAGCCGGGGCGGGCGAGGGGGCGTCGCACCGGCTGGTGCGCGTCATCCGCGACTACGGCATGACCGACCGGCGCGAGGCGCCGCAACATTTTCTCGACGAAGCCGGCCGGGCCTGACGGCGGGGAAGGGGAATCAGACCCCGAATTTCGCCCGCACCGCCGCCTGCTGTTCTGTCGTCAGCAGCCGCGGGTTGAGCCCGCGGGTGAGCAGGTGCAGCTTCGCCGTCTCCTCCAGCTCCTCCATCGCGAACACCGCCGCCTGGAGCGACGTGCCGGCGACGACCGGGCCGTGATTGGCCAGCAGCACGGCGCTGTGCTTGCCGGCGAGCCCGCGAATGGCATCGCCCACCGCCGGGTCGCCCGGCACGTGGAACGGCACCAGCGCCACCTTGCCGACGCGCATCATCACATACGGCGTCAGCGGCGGCAGCGCCTCCGCCGGGTCGATCTCCGGCAGCAGCGAGAGGGCGACGGCATGGGTCGAATGCAGATGCACCACCGCGCCGGCCTCTGGCCGCGTGTCATACAGCGCGTCGTGCAGCGGGATTTCCTTGGTCGGCTTGTCGCCGGAGACGAGCCGGCGGTTCGCGTCGAGCCGGGCGATGCGCGCGGGGTCGAGAAAGCCGAGCGAGGCGTCGGTCGGCGTGCAGAGCCAGCCGCCATCCTCCAGCCGCACGCTGATATTGCCCGAGGAACCGGGCGTCAGCCCCCGCTCGAACAGCGACCGGCCGAAGCGGCAGATCGCCTCGCGCAGCGCGCTCTCGCTCATTCCGCCCGCTTCACCCCGTTGGCCTCGGCGATGAAATCGGCCAGCATCGGCACGAAATCGTCGCCCCGCCCGGCGCCCACCGCCTGGGCATAGGAATTGCGCACGGCGGCGGCGAGCGGGTTGGCCGCGCCCTGCGCCACCGCGAAGGCGTTAAGATAGGCGGTGTCCTTCAGCGCGTTGTTCAGCGTGAACTTGTGGGCGTTGCGGTCGCGCCCGACCACGTATTGCATGAAGGTCTGGTAGAAGCCGCAATCCATCCGCCCGCCGGCGATCACGCTGTGGAAGGTCTCGGCCGAAAGCCCGGCCTTGGCGCCGAGCATCAGCGCCTCGGCATAGAGCGCGCCATAGCCCATCGAGAGGAAGTTGTTCAGCAGCTTCATCGTGTGGCCGGTGCCGGTCTGCCCGGTATGGATCACGCGCTGGGCGAAGGTGTCGATGACCGGGCGCACGCGGGCGACATCCTCGGCGGCGCCGCCGATCATCACGTCGAGCGTGCCTTCCCAGGCGTCCTTCGGCGTGCGGCCGAGCGGGGCGTCGAGCAGGGTGATGTTGCGCGCAGCGAGGCTCTCGGCGAGCGGCACCGTGACCGACGGATCGGAGGTCGAGCAGTCGACGATGGTGAGCGTCCGGCCGGCGGCGGCGAGGCCGTTTTCCCCCTCGGTCACGGCGCGCACCTGCGGGCTGCCGGTGACGCAGAGGAACACGATGTCGCTCGCCTCGGCGATCTCGCGCGGGGTTTTCGCTTCCTTCGCGCCGCGGCCGATCAGGTCCTCGACCGGGGCGCGGTTGCGGTGCGCCATCACCGTGAGGGCGTAGCCGGCCTCGACGATGTTCTTCGCCATGCCGTGGCCCATGAAGCCGACGCCGATGAAGCCGATGGAGGGTTTTGATCCGCTGCCCGACATTCCTGTTTCTCCCGATATCCGACCGCTCCTGTATAGGAGCGGCGCGGTGGTAGCGCAACCAGATTCTGACAGCGCTACCATCTTGCATGGGACGCCGATCTCCGCGATAGTCGCGGCATGAGAGGAACCCGCGCACGCGGTGCCACGGCCGATGAAGCGAAACAGGCGACGGGCGAGGCCTGCGCGGCGCCGCGCCGCACCCGCCGCCGGCGCGCCGCCGTGACGCTGAACGAGGTCGCGGCGGGCGCGGGGGTTGCGCCGATCACCGTCTCCCGCGCGCTCAACAATCCGGCCTCCGTCTCCCCGGCCCTGCGAAGCCGCATCGAGCAGGCGGTCGAGCAGCTCGGCTATGTGCCGAACCGCATGGCCGGCGCGCTCGCCTCGGCGCGCACCCGCGTCATCCCGGTCATCGTGCCCTCGCTCTCCAATGTCGTCTTCGTCGAGGTGATCGAGGGCATCCAGGAAGCGGTTGAGGCGCAAGGCTACCAGATGCTGCTCGGCAGCACCGGCTACGATCTCGGGCACGAGGCGGCGCTGGCCGCCACCCTGCTCGGCTGGGCGCCGCCGGGCATGATGGTCGCCGGCCTGCGGCACGAGACGCGCACCGCGACGCTGCTGCGCAACGCCGGCATCCCCATCGTCGAATTCATGGAAACCGGCCGCGCGCCGATCGACATGAATGTCGGCCTCTCGCATGTTCGGGCCGGTGCCGCGATGGCCGAGCACCTGCTCGCGCGCGGCTACCGGCGCATCGGCTTCGTCGGCCTGCGCATGAAGGACGATTACCGCGCCCGCCAGCGCTATGACGGGTTGCGCCGCCAGCTCGCCGGGAAGGCGGCCGTCGTGCTGTTCGACCGCGAGGGCGGGGCCGGGCAGGGCGGCGGCCAGCAGGTCGGCTGGGACGCGCTGCCGGACCTGCTCGCCATCACCCCGGCGCTCGACGCGCTGTTCTTCGCCAATGACGAAATGGCCGTCGGCGCCCTGCTGCGGGCGCGGCGCGACGGGACCGACGTGCCCGGCCGCATCGCCATCGCCGGCTTCAACGGCCTGCCGATCGCGGCGCTGACGACGCCGACGCTGACCACCATCGTCTCGCCCCGCAAGCAGATCGGCCGCGAGGCCGCCGCCATGCTCCTTGCCCGGATCGCCGGGCGGGAGCCGACCACCCGCCGCCTCGATGTCGGTTTCACGCTCGAGGCGGGCGGCAGCACATGAGATTCAGGAGAACGGCATGACCATCGCTTCAGCGGACGGACGGCAATGAGCGCGGGCGAGGGCAGGGCGGCCGCCGTCATCGGCCTCGGCTCGATGGGGGGCGGCATGGCCGCCGCCCTGCTGCGCGCCGGATTCTCGGTCCGCGGCTTCGACGTCGTTCCCGCCAATCTCGAGCGCCTCGCCGCCGCCGGCGGTGCGCCGGCCGCATCCCCCGAGGCCGCCGCGCGCGGTGCGGAGATCGTCGTCAGCGTCGTCGTCAATGCCGAGCAGACCGAGGCGGTGCTGTTCGGCGCGGCCGGCTGTGCCGCGGCGATGGCGCCGGGCGCGGTCTTCATCTCCTGTGCGACGATGGCGCCGGAGGCCGTCCGCGCCCTGGCCGCCCGGCTGGAGGCGATGGGCATCCACTATCTCGACGCGCCGATCAGCGGCGGCACCGCCCGCGCGGCGGAGGGAAAACTCACCATCATGGCCTCGGGGAGCAAAGCGGCCTTCGCCGCCGCCCGCCCCGCGCTCGACGCGATGGCCGCCACCATCCACGAGCTGGGCGACGAGCCGGGCACCGGCGCCGGCTTCAAGATGGTCAACCAGCTCCTCGCCGGCGTGCACATCGCCGCCGCCTGCGAGGCCGTCGCCTTCGCCGCCTCGATGGGCCTCGACCTGCGCCGCGTCTACGAGGTGATCACCGGCTCCGCCGGCAACAGCTGGATGTTCGAGAACCGCGTCCCCCACATTCTCGATGCCGACTACGCCCCGCGCAGCGCGGTGGACATCTTCACCAAGGATCTCGGCATCGTGCTCGACATGGCGCGGCGCGGCCGGATGCCGGTGCCGATGGCCTCCGAAGCGCTGCAACTCTTCCTGATGACCGCCGCCGCCGGCATGGGGCGGGACGACGATGCCTCCGTCGCCCGGCTCTTCGCCCGCATCGCGCCGATCTCGCTGCCCGAACCGTCCTGACCCCATCTGCCTGATCCGGAGGGCCCCATGCCCCGCTTCGCCGCCAATCTCTCGATGATGTTCAACGAGGTTCCGTTCCTCGACCGCTTCGCCGCCGCCGCGGATGCGGGGTTCGATGCCGTCGAGTTCCTCTTTCCCTATGAACACCGGCCGGAGGAAATTGGCGCCCGCCTCGCGAAGCACGGGCTGACCCAGGCGCTGTTCAACCTCCCGCCGGGCGACTGGGCGGGCGGCGAGCGCGGCCTCGCCGCACTGCCCGGCCGCGAGGAGGAGCTTGCCGCCGGCACCGCCCGCGCGCTCGACTATGCGGCGGCGACGGGTGTGACCCGCCTGCACCTGATGGCCGGAATCGCCGACCCCGCCGACCCCGCCGCCCGCGCGCGCTATCGCGACGCCGTCATCCGCACCGCCGAGACGCTGGCCCATCACGGCATCGACCTGCTGCTGGAGCCGATCAACGGGCGCGACATGCCGGGCTATTTCCTCAACGATGTCGACGCGGCGGCCGCGTTCATCGCGGGCCTCGGCATCGGCAATGTCCGCCTCCAGTTCGACATCTATCACTGCCAGATCATCCACGGCGACGTGACGATGCGGCTGCGCCGGCTGATCCGCCAGATCGGTCATGTGCAGATCGCCTCGGTCCCCTCGCGCCACGAGCCGGATGGCGAGGAGCTGAACTATCCCTTCCTCTTCGACGAGCTGGACCGGCTCGGCTATGCCGGCATCGTCGGCTGCGAATACCGCCCGCGCGGCCGCACCGAGGACGGCCTCGCCTGGTTCGCGGGGCGCGGCCGATGAGCCTGCGCCTCGCCTGCATCGCCGACGACTATACCGGCGCCTCCGACCTCGCCAACACGCTCAGCCGCAACGGCCTGCGCACGGTGCAGACCATCGGCATCCCCGCCGATGGCCTTGCCCTGCCGGAGATCGACGCCATCGTCGTCGCCTTCAAGATCCGCTCCGTCCCGGCGCGGGAGGCCGTCGCCGCCGCCCTCGCCGCCGCCGAGTATTGCACGGCCCGGGGGGCCGGGCATGTCATGTATAAAATCTGCTCCACCTTCGATTCGACCGACGCGGGCAATATCGGCCCGGTGACCGAGGCGCTGGCGGCCCGTGCCGGCGGCCTCTGCGTGCCGGTCTGCCCGGCCTTTCCCGAAACCGGCCGCACCGTCTACCAGGGGCATCTCTTCGTCGGCGCCGTGCCGCTCGCCGAAAGCCCGCTCAAGGACCACCCGCTCAACCCGATGCGGGATTCCAACCTCGTCCGCGTGCTCGCCCGCCAGTCATCCCGCCCGGTCGGCCTCGTGCCGTTCGAGGTCGTCGAGCGCGGGGCGGCGGCGATTTCGGCGGCGCTCGATGCGGCTTTGGGCGAGGGCAGGGGGGCCTGCATCGTCGATGCCATCGCCGAGCGGCATCTTCTCGCCCTGGGCGAGGCGGCGCTGCGCCGCCCGGTCTCGACCGGCGCGTCCGGCCTCGGCCTCGGCCTCGCCCGCGCCATCGCCGGCGGCGCCGCACCGGCCGCCGCCCCCGATTTCCC
>NZ_JFHO01000113.1:0-17271 GCF_000724705.2 Acidiphilium sp. JA12-A1 | reverse complement strand
ATGAACGCCTCATGGTTCTCGTTCAACAGGCGAACCAACTGCCGCTTCGAGATCGAAATCCCCAGCGATCGCAACAAGGCGAGCAACCGCGGCATCGTCGATTGACCCTGATGATATTGCACCAGCACGAAGCGGCGTAGTTCCGGACCGAAATGGCCTGCGGTTCCTTGAGGCAATGGTGCCAGGATCGTCCGGCCATCCGGCGTTATCCAGCGCTCTCGCAGGTAACGGGTCGCCGTCGCCGAAATCACGAGGTCCTGGACCAGAAAAGGTTCATGACCTTTGAAAACAGCTCCTGGCGGGACCTCAATCCCGATCACCTTTTCTTCGACTTTGACCCGGGGTGAGACCTTGCCCCGAACGGGACGCTTCTCCTGCTTCTGGGGCTTCGGCGGCGCTGTTCCTTTTTCCATGCCACTCGGTTTGATATGCGGGCGACCCTTCAGACCCTTCAGTCGCGCATTCTCTTCGCGCAATTCAGCAACGATCACCTTCAGGCTGGCGATCTCACCGAACAGTTCGACCAGCAGAGCTTCAAGCTCTGCACGGCTCAGCGCGGAAAGGGTGACGGACGGAGGCACATGACCCAAAGACTCCCCTGCGCCGAATCGGTGCAAGGAAAAAATGTACGGTCACCCACATTTTTGCCCCTCTTACTATAAATGGTTCATCAGCCTTACCTTGGTCGAACGGGCCAAGTTGCTCGAAAATCAGCAACCGCACCCACAGATGCAAGGCATGGGTTATAGCCTGGAGAAGCTCCAAGCTGCACTCGACGAGGCCAAGCAGCTTCACACGCCTTAAGTCTGACGGACCATCTCCTACAAGGGCCGATCTGTCCAGTCGGCCCTTATTCGTGGACCGCCAAGCTCACTCACACGCCGTTGATAGCGTGGGCATGGCGCGCGCGGTGCTCATGATCACGGCCTTTCCAGATGTCAGCAAAACTGCCGTCATCGATAGGCACGCCGAAGCGGCGTTCATCGCAAGTAATGTTTGTCCCTCGTTGGACTCGCGTGAATTGCGCCCGCCCGGAGCAACCTCCGGGCGGGTTTTTCACATCGCCTCGGCGATGACGGGAATGGATTTCGCCGCCGGCGTCAGCGCAAGCTCGTCGTGGTGGTAAAGCGGCAGCAGCGGGTTGGCTTCGGGATAGTAGGCACCGATCGACCCTTTCGGAATATTGTATGGCAGGGCGGTGAGATTCCCGACCGATCGGTCCACGCCATCCTCCGAGACGGTTCGCAGCCGGATCCTGTCGCCCGCGGCGATGCCGCGTTCGGCCATGTCCTGCTCGTTCATGAAGGCCACCATCCGGTCGCCCTTCACGCCGCGATAGCGGTCGTCCAGGCTGTAGATCGTGGTGTTGTACTGGTCATGGCTGCGAAGCGTGGCAAGGCGCAGCGTGCCGGGATTCCGTTCCCGCGCCGGATCTTCCGCCACGCCGCGGAAGACGAGAAAATTCGCCCGGCCCGTATCCGTCTTCCACACCCGCTCGCTGGCCGGGTTGTAGAGGCGGAAGCCGCCGGGCTGGCGGAGGCGTTCGTTGAAATCATGGAACAGATCGGGATAGACCGCCTCGATATCGTCGCGGATGCGGGCATAGTCCGCGACATAGCCATCCCAGTCGATCCGGGGGGGCCGGTCGCCGAGGATCGCCTTCGCCATGCCGCAGACGATCGCGACCTCCGAGCGCAGCTGCGGGCTCGCGGGCTCCAGCAGGCCGCCGGAGGCATGGACCATGCTCATCGAGTCCTCGATCGTCACCGATTGCAGGACGCCGTTCTGCGGGTCGAGCTCGGAGCGGGCGAGGCAGGGCAGGATCAGCGCGTCTTGCCCGTGCACGACATGGCCGCGATTGAGCTTGGTCGCCACGCTGACGGTCAGGCCGATGCGGCGCATCGCGGCATCGGCCAGCGGCGTGTCCGGCACGGCGGCGGCGAAATTGCCGCCCATGCCGATGAAGACGCGAACGTCGCCGCGCAGCATGGCCTCGAGCGCGGTGACGACATTATGGCCATGTTCGCGCGGCGGCTCGAAGTTGAAGACCTTGCCGAGACGGTCGAGATACGCCGCCGAGGGCTGGTCGTCGATGCCGACGGTGCGGTCGCCCTGCACGTTGGAATGGCCACGCACCGGCGAGATGCCCGTCCCCGGCCGGCCGATATTGCCGCGCAGCAGCAGCAGGTTCACGCATTGCTGGATGTTCTGCGAGCCGTGACGGTGCTGGGTGATTCCCATGCCGTACATCAGGATGACGTTCCTTGACGCCGCGTAGATGTCGGCGATCTGCTGCAGGGTCTCCCGCGAGAGGCCGGACGTCTCGAGAATGGCGTCCCAGGCCGTGGCGTCGAGATCGGCAACGAAAGCGTCGAATCCGCTGGTGTGGGCCGCAATGAAGTCGTGATCGAGAACCGGGGTGCGGCCGTTCGCCCGAGCGTCGCGGTCGGCCTCGACCAGCAGCTTCATCACGCCTTTCAACGCCGCAACGTCACCGCCGACTTTCACCTGGCAATACAGATGGGCGATGCGCTGGCCGCGATTGGTGAGTATGTCGCCCGCGTCCTTCGGGTCGGCAAAGCGTTCGAGCGCGCGCTCGCGCAGCGGGTTGAGCACAACGATGCGCGCGCCGCGCCTTGCCGCGTCGCGCAGCGTGCCCATCGCCCGCGGGGAATTGGTGCCGGGGTTCTGGCCGATCGAGAGGATCATGTCGGCGTGTTCGAAATCCTCGAGGGTCGAGGTGCCCTTGCCGATGCCGATCGACTGCGGCAGGCCGCGGCTGGTGGGCTCGTGGCACATGTTCGAGCAATCGGGGAAGTTGTTGGTGCCGATCAGGCGGCCGAGCAGGGCGAAGAGGAACGCGGCCTCGTTCGAGGTGCGGCCGGAGACGTAGAACTCCGCCTGGTCGGGGTGGTCCATCGCGGCGATGTGACGGGCGATCATGGCGAAGGCGTCGTCCCAGGCGATGGGGACGTACCGGTCGGTCGCGGGGTCGTATCGCATCGGCTCGGTCAGGCGGCCCTGGCTTTCCAGCCAGTGGTCGGACTGCTTCGCGAGATCGGCGAGGGTGTTTTGCGCGAAGAAATCGCGGGTGACGCGGCGGTCGGTCACTTCCCAGGCGACCGCTTTTGCGCCGTTCTCGCAGAATTCGAAGGAGGAGGTGTGGCGCGGGTCAGGCCAGGCGCAGCCGGGGCAGTCGAAGCCTTCGGGCTGGTTGGTGGCGAGCAGGGCGCGGCTGCCGCGGGCGACGGCACTTTGCTGGCGCAGCGCGCGGGCGGTGGCGGCGAGCGCGCCCCAGCCTCCGGCGGGAGCATCGTAGGGGGCGAAGATATCGTCGGGATTGGCCATCCTGTCCTCCTTCCGTGGCCCGATTCACATGGAGGGCGGAGGTGGCGATGCAACCGGCGGCGGAACACGATCCGCCTCGGCAACAATGGCGTCGGCCTCAGCCGAACAGGCGGCCCGAGCTGGGAACGAGGCGGAGTCGGAGCCAGTCGTGCAGGGCCTCGCCGCTCATCGGCATCGCGAACAGGCTGCCCTGTCCCTCCTCGAAGCCGAGTTCGATCAGGCTGACGCGGTGATGATCGGTTTCCATGCCCTCGGCGGTGATGGTGAGGGCGACATCGCGCGCCATGCGGCCGATATGGAAGAGAATGGTCCGCCGGCGGGGATCATCCATCGCGTCCTTGATCAGGGAACGGTCGATCTTCAGCCGGTCGAAGCGGAAATAGTACAGGGTCGAAATCGAGGAATAGCCGGAGCCGAAATCGTCGAGCGCGAGGCGGCAACCGAGTGCCGTGATCGCCTCAAGGATGCGGCGGGTCTCGGGCGAGACGTCGAGGATCGCGGTTTCGGTCAGTTCGAACTCGATCCGGCCCGGGCCGAGGCGGTGGCGGACGAGGGCGGCGCCGATCCGCTCGATCAGCGCCGGATCGTGGAGCTGGACAGGCGAGAGATTGACCGCAACCGCGATGTGATCGGGCAGGGTGGCGGCGTAGGCGCATGCGGCCTCGATGACGAAGGCGCCGATGCGAATGATGGCGCCGTTATGCTCCGAAGCCCGAATGAACTGGTCCGGCGGGAGAATGCCGTATTCCGGATGCTTCCAGCGGACCAGCGCCTCGACGGTGGTCACCGCGCCGCTGTCGAGCCGGACGATCGGCTGGTATTCGAGGAAGAAAACCTGCTTTTCGAATTCGTTCACCAGCGCGGCATCGATCTGGCGGAGGCGGGTCGTGTGCCGGTCGTTTTCCGGATCGAACAGGCGGGCGGAGCCGCGGCCGCTCGCCTTGGCGCGGTAGAGGGCGAGGTCGGCGGCGTGGCGGGCATCCTCCGGCAGGATGCCGGGGCGGGTGATCATCGCGATGCCGGCGCAGGAGCCGATCGCCACCGTGACGTCGGCGAGGCGAAAGGGATCGGCCAGCCGATCGATGATACGGCCGGTGACCGCCTCGGCATCGGCGATCGTCGCATCGGGCAGGAGGATCGCGAATTCGTCGCCGCCGAGGCGGAAGCAGCGATCATGGCTGCGCACGCATGACAGGATGCGGCGGGCGACCGCATGCAGCAGTTCGTCGCCGGTCTTGTGGCCGAAACGGTCGTTCACCGACTTGAAATGATCGAGGTCGAGACAGATCAGCCCGGTGCCGACACCGACCGGCCCCGAGCAGGCCGCCTGCAGCGCCTCGTCGAAACTCATGCGGTTGCCGAGGCCGGTCAGGCTGTCGTGGCTGGCGATGTGGGCGATCTTGCGTTCGGCCAGGCGGTGGGCGGTGACGTCGGACCCGACGCCGCGATAGCCGATGAAGACCCCTTCACGGTCGAACACCGGCTTGCCGGCAATGGACCAGCACCGCTCCTCGTTGCTGAAATGCAGCGGGGTCCGGGGTTCATTGAAGGTTTCCCGCCGCCCGATCCGGTGGATCAGGTTGCCGACCGCGGCGTTGCACGAATGATCCGGCCCGGCTCGGCCGTGTTCGACGAGAAAGCGGATGATCGACATGCTGGCGAGTTCCGCCGGCGTCGAACGCGCGACTTCGGCGAAGCGCAGCGAGGGGCGGATCAGCGTCAGCGAGGCATCGGTCTCCCAGAGGAAGTCGCTCGCCCCCTCCTCGAAATCGCGGAGGAGGAGGTTGATCACCTCGCTCTGGCGCTCGGCCTCGAGGCGGCGCAACTCGCGCTCCATCGTGTTGGCGTTGACGTAGAGGATGGTCGAGAAGGTGAGGAAGGCGTAGCTCGCGAGACCGATCAGCGTCGCGGCCGGGGGGATTGCCGAGTCCGCCATGATGGCGATGACGGAGCCGATCGTCACCGGTGTCCAGAGGGCGAGGGCGTAGAGTGCTGGACCCGAGAAGGCCGAGGTCGACATCAGCCCGATCGCGACCGCGTAGAGCATGCTGGTCTGCACCGGATCGGCATGGTGCAGCCCGCCGATCAGGATGAACGACCAGAATATGCCGATCATGAGGGCCAGGCCGGAAAAGGCGAGCTTGAAAACGACGGGCCGCACGTCCGCCGGTCGGCGGGCCCAGAGAATCGCGGAGATCGAGAGCAGGACGTAGCCGGTGAACAGGCCGGCGAAGCCCCCGGTCAGCAACGGCGCGCCATGCAGCCGGTTCCAGAAGCTCCAGCACAGCGCACCCGAGACGAGCCCGCCTGTGACCACCATCCGGGGGACCAGCGCGGTTCTCATGTCCAGTAGCGATATGTCGATCTGACGTCGTGTTTGCGGCAACAGATCGAGGGTAGTCTGGCCTGACTGTCTCAATTTCAGTTTCTTTGCGACAGCGAATGGAAAATGATCAAATTCAAAATCCATCTTCCGACAACTTGCAAACCACTATAGGTTGAAATGATTTGTTAAATCTTAAAGCAGATCGGTTAAATTGCAAACGCGAACAACTTTCGGTGGAGACCAAAATGGTATATTCCCCCTTGGATACCGATGTCGAGCCGCGCACGGGCGTGAAGCGGCTGCGCGAGACCGGCAATATCATCGAGGCACAGCTGGTCACGTCGCCGCAGCAGGCGCGCCTGGCCTACGGCATGCGCTACGACGCCTACCGTGAATACGGCTTTGTCGGCGAACGGCCGGATGGCCTGTTCAGTGACGAATATGATACGAGGCCGAATTACTCCACGATCCTGGTATTCCGCAACGGAACGCCGGCGGCGACGATCCGCGTCGCGCTGTTCGATCCGGGCCACCCTGATCCGGTGTTTCACCGGACCCAGGCCATGGAGATCTTCGAGGCGGAGATCCGGGCGGTCGTCGCGGCCGAACGCCGGCCCGGCACCGCGGGCAGCGCGATCGAGCTTGGCAAGCTCGCGCGGGCGGCCGATGCGGCGAACGATGTCGAGGTGCTGTTCGCCGCCTTCCGCGCGGCGGGCTATATCGGGTTGCATCACGACGTCGATGCCGTGCTGAACGCGGTGCGCGCGCATCACATGCCGATGTACCGCCGCTGCGGTTTTCGCGTGCTGGAGCGGCCGCGGCCCTATCCGGGACTGACCTTCCAGACCGGGCTGATGGGGCTGTTCAGAGACCAGTATGCCGTGGCGCAGCATACCGTTCCGTTCATGGCCGGGATGGCGGCCGGCGACCCGACGCATCAGGCGCTGATGGCGGGCGAACCAGCGCGGCTTTCGGTGTTCTCTGCCCTCGAATCCTTGGCGGCGCGTGCGGCACCCCTGGCGATGCCGGCCGTTGCCGCGTCCTGAGGCGGCGGTACTCAGCGACGGGCGACGAAGTTCTCGAGCCAGTGGATCGTGTATTCACCGGAGCGGAAACCGGGGTCGTCGAGGATACGCAGGTGCAGCGGGATCGTCGTCCTGATGCCTGAAAGGGCGAATTCCTCGAGCGCGCGACGCATCCGGGCGATGGCTTCGGCCCGGCTGCGCCCATGCACGATCAGCTTGGCGACCAGGCTGTCGTAATGGGAGGGCACGCGATAGCCGGCATAGATCGCTGAATCGAGCCGCACGCCGAGGCCGCCGGGGGCGTGGAACACCTCGACCTTGCCCGGCGAGGGGGCGAAGGTTTCCGGATCCTCGGCGGTGATGCGGCATTCGATGGCGTGGCCGTTGAACGAGATGTCGGCCTGGCCGTAGCCGAGCGTCTCGCCGGCGGCGATGCGGATCTGCTCGCGCACGAGATCGACGCCGGTGACCATTTCGGTGACCGGATGCTCGACCTGCAGGCGCGTGTTCATCTCGATGAAGGCGAACTGACCGTCCTGATACAGGAATTCGAGCGTGCCGGCGTTGCGGTAGCCGAACTTCGTCAGCGCCGCGGTGGCGATCTCGCCGAGCCGGTCGCGCTCCTCGCGGGTGATGCCGGGCGAACCCGCCTCTTCCAGCAGCTTCTGGTGGCGGCGCTGCAGCGAGCAGTCGCGCTCGCCGAAATGCACCACGTTGCCGTGATTGTCGCCCAGCACCTGAAGCTCGACGTGGCGCGGCCGGTCGAGATATTTCTCGATATAGACGGCGTTGTTGCCGAAGGCCGCACCGGCTTCGGCGCGGGCGGTGCGGAAGGCTTCCTCGACCTCTTCAAGGGTGCGGGCGACCTTCATGCCGCGCCCGCCGCCGCCGGCCGCGGCCTTGATCAGCACCGGGCAGCCGATTTCCGCGGCGACGCGCTTCGCCGCCTCGACATCCGGCACCTCGCCGTCCGAGCCGGGGACGAGCGGCACGCCGAGATCCGCCATCGTCGTCTTGGCGGTGATCTTGTCGCCCATCATGCGGATATGGGTGGGCGAGGGGCCGATGAAGGCGAGGCCATGGGCTTCCACCATCTCGGCGAAATCGGCGTTCTCGGAGAGGAAGCCGTAGCCGGGATGCACCGCCTCCGCCCCGGTGATCAGCGCGGCACTGATCAGCGCCGGCATGTTGAGGTAGGAGTCGCGCGCGGCGGGGGGGCCGATGCAGACACTTTCATCGGCCAGGCGCACATGCATCGCATCGGCATCGGCGGTGGAATGCACCGCGACGGTGGCGATGCCCATCTCGCGGCAGGCGCGCTGGACCCGGAGCGCGATTTCGCCCCGGTTGGCGATCAGGATCTTCGAGAACACGGGCACCGGCCGTTTATTCGACGATGACGAGCGGTTCGTCGTATTCGACCGGCTGGCCGGAGGCGACGAGGATGGACTTCACGGTGCCGGCGCGCGGCGCCTTGATCTGGTTGAAGGTCTTCATCGCCTCGATGAGCAGCAGCGTCTGCCCGGCCTCGACCGTCGAGCCGACGCTGATGAACGGTGCCGCCCCCGGCTCCGGCGAGAGGTAGGCGACGCCGACCATCGGCGACTTCACCGTGCCCGGATGGCTCGCCGCGGCGGCGGGGGCGGCCTCGGGCGCGGCGGCGGCCGGCACTGGCGCCGGGGCGGCCTGCGGCATCGCGTAGGGCGGCGCGGGATAGGCGGGAGCGGCGACGAACTGTGCCGCCTGCGCGCTGGCGCGGGCCAGGCGCAGCCGCCGGTCGCCTTCCTCAAGCTCGATCTCGGCCAGGTCGCCGTCCTTGAGAAGGGCGGCGAGGGCGCGCAGCACCTCGGGGTCGAAGGAGAGACTCATGCTTCCTGCTCCACAATCTCGGCGATCGCCTGAAGCGCCAGCCGGTAGCCGGTGAAACCAAGGCCGCAGATCACGCCGCGCGCGGCCTGCGATACGTATGAATGATGGCGGAACGCCTCGCGCTGATGGATGTTGGACAGATGCACCTCGATGACCGGAAGGTCGACCGCGTGCAGCGAGTCCATCAGCGCGATCGAGGTGTGCGAGTAGCCCGCCGGGTTGATGATGATGCCGGCGGCGCGGCCGCGGCATTCCTGCACCCAGGTGATCAGTTCGCCTTCGCCGTTGGTCTGGCGGAAATCGATGGCGAGGCCCAGCTCCTCGGCCGCCTCGGCGCAGAGCGCCTCGAGATCGTCAAGGGTCTGGATGCCGTAGATTTCCGGCTCGCGCAGCCCCAGCATGTTCAGGTTCGGGCCGTTCAGCACGGCGATCAGCGGTACAGGCATGATGCGCGCCTATCACAGGCCGGCGGAAAGGGAAACCGGCGAGGGTTCGAGCGTGGTCTTTCCGGCGGGCGAATCGAGGATATAGGTCGGCAGGGCATGGCCGGAAATCGTGCCGCGCAGGGCGGCGATCAGCGCCCGGCCCTCGACGATCGGCACGTGGAAGCGGGCGGTGCCGGGGGCGGGGTCGAGCTGGTGCAGGTAATACGGTTTCACGCCGCATTCGAGCATGGTCTCGAACAGGGCGCGCAGCGTGTCCGCCGAATCGTTGACGCCGCGCAGCAGCACCGACTGGCCGAGCAGCGGAATCCCGGCGCGGCGCAGCGCCCTCAGCCCGGCGCGGGCCTCGGCGCCGAATTCGCGCGCGTGGTTGGCGTGCAGCACGAGGAAGAGCGGCGGGTCGAGATCGAGCGCCGCGAGCAGCGCCGGCGTGATCCGCGCCGGATCGGCCACCGGCACGCGGGTGTGCAGCCGCAGCCGGCTGATATGCGGGATCGCGCGCAGCCGGGTGAAGATCGCGCCAAGGCGGCGGGGCGAGAGGATGAGCGGGTCGCCGCCGGTCAGGATTACCTCGCTCACCGCATCGTGATCCGCGAGCCAGCGGAACGCCGCCTCGAGCTCCGCTTCGGACAGCACGCCACCCTCCGGGCCGACATGCTCGCGGCGGAAGCAGAACCGGCAATAGACCGGGCAGGCAAGGGTGGGCTTGAGCAGCGCGCGGTCGGGGTAGCGGTGGACGATGCCGGGCACCGGGGAGAGCGCGTCATCGCCGATCGGGTCGGCGCGCTCGTGGGGGGCGGTTTCGAGCTCCGCGGGGTCGGGGATGAACTGAAGGCCGATCGGGTCCGCCGGGTCACCGATCAGGGCGGCGAGCGGTGCCGGGATCGCGGTGGCGTAGCGCGCGGCGACGGCCTCGAGCCCCGCGCGGGCGGAAGGCGGGGCGAGCCCGGCCTCGATCAGCTGGTCTGCGGTGCGGAGCGTGGGAGTGGCCATGCGGCGGTGCTATCCTGCGGCGCATGGCCAGACAAGCATGGGACCCCGACCGCCTCGCCGCCCGGCTGCCCTTCCTGCGGCGGCGCGGGCTGCTCGCGCAGGCGACGCGCGCCTTCTTCACCGCCCGCGGATATATCGAGGTGGAGACGCCCTGCCTCGTCCCCGCGCCGGGCGAGGAGGTGCATCTCGCCGCCCTGTCGACCATTGTGCATGCGCCGGATGGCGCGGCGGCGCGGAAATGGCTGCATACCAGCCCCGAATTCGCGATGAAGAAGCTGCTCGCCGGCGGCGCCGGGCGGATGTTCCAGCTCGCCCGGGTCTGGCGCGACCATGAGGGGTCGGACACGCATGCGCCCGAATTCACCATGCTCGAATGGTATCGCCCGGGGGCCGATTTTTCCTCCATGATCGAGGAGACGACGCAGCTCCTCCGCGCCGTGCTGCCGCCGGTCGTGACGTGCCGGGGGGTGACGACCGATCTTGCCGCGATCGAGGTGCTGAGCGTCGCCGAGGCCTTCGCGCGCCATTGCGGTATCGATGTGCTGGCGAGCGTCGGCGATGCCGACCGGCTGGCCGCCGATGCCGGGGTGGCGCGCCGCGACGGCGAGGATTGGGAGGACCTGTTCTTCCGCCTCATGCTCGGGCGGATCGAACCGCATCTCGGTCGCCAAAATCCGACCTTCCTGACCGACTGGCCGGCGCCGCTCGCCGCCCTCGCGCGGCGGCGGGCGGACGATCCGCGCGTCGCCGAGCGCTTCGAGCTGTATGTGTGCGGGATGGAGCTTGCCAACGCCTTCGCCGAGCTGACCGATCCGGTCGAGCAGCGGGCCCGCTTCGAGGCCGACCGGGCGCGGCGGCACGCGCTCTATGGCCGCGAGGACTGGCCGCTCGATGAAGATTTCGTGGCGGCGGTGGGGCGGATGCCGGATTGCGCGGGGATTGCCCTGGGGTTCGACCGCCTGGCGATGATCGCCGCCGGCGCCGCGCGCATCACCGATGTGTTATGGCTCTGATATAAGCCGGAAACGGACCCACTGTAGACATTCCACATCACCAACGGGCCAAGGCCCGGAGACGAGGAGCGTGCGATGCGAAGGAAGCTTGTTCTGGCTGCGCCGGTCGTGGCCCTGGTTCTGGCCGGCTGCGCGGTGGGGCCAAGCCTTGCCGAGCGGATGTCGGCCTATGTCGGGCGGCCGGAATCGGCGCTGGTGGCCGCACTCGGCGTGCCGGACCGCAAGATCACGGTCGATGGCAAGACCTATTTCGCCTATGTCGAGCGGTCGTATTCCTACCAGCCGGGCTTCGTGCCGCCCTATCCGGGCTTCTACGGCCCCTATTACGGCCCGTTCTTCCAGCCCGATACCTATACGCGGCAATGCACCGTCACCTTCGCGCTCGAGGGCGGCATGGTGAAATCCTTCACCCTGCGCGGCAACGATTGCTGACCGCCCCGCCGCCGGCGCTGCCTGCCTCGCCGCTCTGGCTGCCCTTCGCGCCCGGCCCCTACCGGCCGGCGATGGGGTTGATCGCCCGTCCGCCCGCGGAACTGACCGCCTTCGGCGCCGACTACCCTGCGCAGATGGCGGAGCGCCGGACGCTGCTCGGCCTGCGCCGGGCCGAGGTGTTCGCCGCGCTGCCGGGCAGCGAGGCGGCGCGGCGCGAGACATTGCTCTTGGTCGCCGGCCACCTGCTCGCCGATCGTGCGCCCTGGTTCGCCCAGGCCGGCGCGATGTTGGAAAACCGCCTCACCGGCGAGCGGTGGAATCTTGCGGCGCCGGAATGCGACCCGCTCGAACTCGCCGGAAGGCTGGTGCAGGAGGATCTCTGCCTGCTCGACCCGGCGACGGCGACGCTCACGGCGGCGGTGCTGTGCTTTCCCTCGCGCTGGCGGCTGGCGGACAAGCTGGGCCGCGACCTTGCCGCCATCCATACCCCGGTACCGCTCTATGCCGAGCGGCTGGACCGCCCGGTGGCGCGGTTCATCGCCGCGCTGGCGCCAGGCCGGCTGGTCGAGCGCTTCAACTGGACGATCCATGACGGATCGGACCTGTTCCAGCCGGAGCCGCATATCGCCCCCGGCCCGGCGGTGACCGCCGGCACCGCTCCGGCGCGGCTGCATCTGCGGGTCGAACGCCAGACTCTGAGCCGGCTGCCGGAGAGCGGGGCCGTGCTGTTCACGATCCGCACCCGGCAGGCGGCGCTGGCCGAGGTGATGGCGGTGCCGGGCGCCGCGGCGGCGCTGGCCGAGGCTGTGCGCGGGCTGCCCGAAACTGTGGCGGCCTATCGCGGCATCGCCCCGTTCCGTGCCGCCCTGCTCGCCGCGCTGGACCGGGTTGCCCCGCCGCGCTAGAGCAAGGCCCGGCCGGCGGGGCCGGAATGCCCGCGTTGTCAGACGGATAGAGCCTGCTGCCCGGAACGGGCGGCGTGGCTGCGGGCCGAGCGGAAAGGAAAAGCGGCATGAGTGAGGGCGATCTCGACCTGTTGCGGCGCATGTTCGCGGCGGCGGTGGACGCGGCAGCGCCCTCGCGCTGCGTGCCGCCGCATCTGCCGCCGCCGCCGAAGGGGCGGACCGTGGTGATCGGCGCCGGCAAGGCGGCGGCGGCGATGGCCGAGGCGGTCGAGGCGCACTGGCCGGACGAAGCGCCGATGTCCGGCCTCGTGGTCACCCGCTACGGGCATGGGAGCAAAAAGCCGCTCGGGCGGATCGAGGTGGTCGAGGCATCGCACCCGGTGCCGGACGCGGCCGGGCAGGCGGCGGCGGCGCGCATCCTCGCGATGGTGCGGGGGCTGACCGCGGACGATCTGGTTCTCGTGCTCATGTCAGGCGGCGCCTCTTCGCTGCTGGCGCTGCCGGCGCCGGGGATTTCGCTCGCCGACAAGCAGGCGGTGAACCGCGCCCTGCTGAAGAGCGGTGCGAACATCCAGGCGATGAACTGCGTGCGCAAGCATCTCTCGGCGATCAAGGGCGGGCGGCTCGCCGCCGCGGCGGCGCCGGCGGCGATCGTGACCCTGATGATTTCCGACGTGCCGGGCGACGATCCCTCGGTGATCGGCTCGGGGCCGACCGTGCCGGACGCGACCACGGCGGAGGATGCGCGGGCGATCCTGCGCCGCGCCGGGATCGCGGTGCCGGAACCGGTTGCCGCGTGGCTGGCGCGGCCGGAGGCGGAGACGCCGAAGCCCGGCGATCCGGCCTTTGCCCGAGCCCGCGAAATCATGATCGCCACCCCCTTCGCCTCGCTGGAGGCGGCGGCCGCGGTCGCCCGCGCGGCCGGGGTGACGCCGCTGATCCTCGGCGATGCGATCGAGGGCGAGGCGCGCGAGGTGGCGGCGGTGATGGCCGGCATGGCGCGGAGCTGTGCCGCGCATGGCGCGCCGCTCGCGCCGCCCTGTGTGCTGGTTTCGGGCGGGGAGACGACGGTGACGGTGCGCGGCGGTGGGCGCGGCGGGCGGAATCTGGAGTTCCTCGCCGGTCTTGCGGTCGCCCTCGGCGGGGCGCCGGGGATTCACGCCATTGCCGGGGATACCGACGGGATCGACGGCACCGAGGACAATGCCGGAGCCGTGCTCGCGCCGGACACGCTGGCCCGCGCCCGGGCGATCGGCCTCGATCCCGCGGCACGTCTGGCCGACAATGACGGCTACGGCCTGTTCGCCCCGCTCGGCGACCTCGTGGTGACCGGGCCGACCCGCACCAATGTCAACGATTTCCGGGCGATCCTGATCCGCTGATTGTTTTTTCTCCGGCGAGGGCGAGCGGGCTCTGGGCGATGCCCGCCGCCGCACCTTTCGGGCCACAGATCGTCGCGGCGAGCGGGAGGGTCGTCTCGCTGCCTGGCCAGGCGATGCGCAATGCGGCCACCTTCATGCAGGCATTGCGGGTGTAGACCGGATCGGCCACCCAGCGCAGCGCGGTCGTCGCCGCAACGCCCGCCTCAAGGCGGACCGGCAGCACCACGGGGCCGGGGTGCATCCCGACGGGTGGGCGGCGGACAACCGGCAGTTCGTGATCCGCGGCATCGAGAAAGACGAGGCGCGGCAGGCCGGGCAGGGTGCAGGGCGCCGGCCCCGGATTGCGCAGCACCACTAGCGTGCCGGAATGCGACATGCCGTCGAACGCGCCGCCTTCGGAATCGGTGCGTGCCACGATCCGCGCGCCGGAGCAGACCGTCACCGCCGCCGGCCGCGCGCAGCCCGCCACCAGCAAGGGCAGGGCGAGTCCGGCGGCGGCGGCTCTCATTTCGGCTCGTAGCCAGGCTTCTTGTAGAGCGTCTCCGCCCTGGCGCGAATGTCCGGCTCGAAAACTTTCTCGTTCCAGTGCTCGGGATCGACGTCTTCGATACTGACCGACACCGCAGCCTCGCTGCTCCCCGCCGAGGCCATCACCGCCTGCGCGACCGCCTCGGCGATCTGGTGCTTCTGCGCCTCGCTGCGGCCGGCATAGAGCTTGATAATGACATGAGGCATGGCGCGGGTCCTTCTCTGGCGGGCGATCAGCCTACACCAGCCCGTCAGGTGCGGGCAGGGGGGAGTGGACCGGTGGAATGATATAACATATCATTTCTGGCGAAGGGGCGCAGGAGGACCGGGGGACATGGCGAAACGGCGGGGACTTCTGGCCGGGCTGGTGGCGGCGCCGTGGATCGCCCGCGCCGCCGGTCGCATCCCGGCGGTGGGGATCGAGAGCCAGTATGCCGACGTGATCGCCGCGATCGGTGGCGACCGGGTCGAGGTTGCCGCCATCGAGACCAATCCGAACGCCGATCCGCACGGCTTCGAGGCGAGCCCGGCGGTGGCGCGGCGAATCGCCGCAGCGCGGCTCGTGGTGCTCAACGGGCTTGGTTACGATTCCTGGGCGCGGCGGATCATCCGCGCGACGGCGGGCAGCGCGCGGGGGCGGCATGTGATCGCCGCACAGGACGTGCTCGGCCTGCCGGATGCGACGCGCAACCCGCACATCTGGTACGATCCGGCGGCGATGCCGAAAGTGGCGGCGGCGATCGCGCAGGCGCTGGCGGCGATCGACCCGGCGGGGGCGGCCGTCTATCGGCGGAACCTCGCCGCGTTCGAGGCCTCGCTCGCCCCGTGGCGGGCGGCGATCGGCGCGTTCCGGGCGCAGCATGCCGGCATCCGCGCGGCGGTGACCGAACCGGTGGGCAATGACCTGTTCCGGGCGATGGGCATCGCGGTCGCCACACCCTGGAGCCTGCAGGCGGCGGTGATGAACGGCACCGATCCCGCGCCGCAGGACATCGCCGCGCAGGAGAAGCTGCTGCGCCGGCGGGAAGTGTCGTTTCTCGGCTATAACCGGCAGGTGATCGGCCCGCTGACGCGGGCGATGCTCGATGCCGCGCGGGCGGCTCAGGTGCCGGTGGTCGCGCTGTATGAGACGATGCCGGCGGGGTACCATTTCGGCGGCTGGATGCTGGCGGAGACCGCGGCAGTGACCGGGGCGGTTGCGCATGGCACCTCCACCAGCGCGCTCGTGGCTGGCGAGGTGAGGGGGTCGAGGTGAGCGGGGACGCGCTCGCGCTGGAGGGTGTCGCGGTCGGCCATGGCGGGCGGGCGGTGCTGTCGGGGGTGGGGTTCAGCCTCGCGCCGGGGAGTTTCGCCGGGCTGATCGGGCCGAACGGCTCGGGCAAGACGACGCTGCTGCGCGCGATCCTCGGCCTCGTGCCGCTGCTGGACGGGCGCGTGACGATCGGCGGGCGCGGGCAGGTGGGCTATGTGCCGCAGAGCATCGCGCTCGACCGGTTCATGCCGGTGCGCGCGCGCGACGTGATCGCGCTCGGGCTGGATGGGCACCGGCTCGGCATTCCGCTGCCCTCGCGCCGCCGCCGCGCGCTGGTGGACGAGATGATCGACGCGGTTGGTGCTACCGGCTTCGCCGATCGCAGGGTGGGCGACCTTTCGGGCGGGCAGCAGCAGCGGGTGATGATCGCCCATGCGTTGATCCGCCGCCCCGACGTGCTGCTGCTCGACGAGCCGCTGGCCAGTCTCGATCTGCGCAGCACCGCCGAGGTGGTGTCACTCCTCGCCCGTCTCGCCCGCGAGGCGAAGGTGGCGGTGCTGATGTCGGCGCATGACATGAACCCGTTGCTGCCGGCGATGGACCGCATCGTCTATGTCGCCGAGGGGCGCGCGGTGGCCGGTACGGTGGCCGAGGTGGTGCGCGGCGCGGTGCTGAGCGCACTGTATGGCGCGCATATCGACGTGCTGCGCGTGCATGGGAGGGTGCTGGTGGTTGCCGCCGGCGGCGGGCCGCACGACCATGACCATGATCACGCGCATGGCGAGGATGCGATGCATGTCGTCCGCATTCCCTAAGGGCTGCTCATGAGCGCGGTGGGGTTGTCCGCCCTCGGGCCGGTCGGCGTGGCGCTGGCGGTGAGTTTTGCCGCCGCCCTGGTGTCCGCCGTGGTCGGCGTGTTCACCGTGCTGCGGGGGCAGGCCTTCGCCGGGCATGCGCTGGGCGATATTTCCGGCGCGGGTGGGGCGGCGGCGCTGCTGTTCGGCATCCGCCCGCTCGCCGGTTTCGTGGCGATGGCGCTGGCCGGGGCGGCGGCGATGGCGCTGGCCGGCGGGCGGCGGATCGCCGAGCGGGATCTGGCGAGCGGCGTGGTGCTGGGCGCCGGGCTCGGGCTTGCGGCGCTGTTCCTGTATCTCGACGCGACGATGAGCGGCGCCGGCGGTGCGGCGAGCACTGTGATGTTCGGCTCGATGTTCGCGATCCCGCCGGGGATGGTGCTGCCGGCCGCCCTCTGCGCGGCGTCGGCGCTGGCGGCGATGGCCGCCCTGGCGCGGCCGCTGGCGCTGATCGCGATCGGCCCCGATCTCGCGGCGAGCCGGGGGGTTCGGGTGCAGCTCGTCGGGTTCGCGCATCTCGCCGTGCTGGCGCTGGCGGTGGGGCTCGCGGCGATGAGTGTGGGGGCGGTGCTGGCGACCGCGCTGCTGATCGGCCCGGCTTCGGCGGGGCTGCGGGCGGCGCGCACCCTGCCGGGGGCGGTGGCGCTGGCGGCGGCGATCGGCGTCGGCGCGAGTTGGGGCGGCATCGCGCTGGCCTATGAAAGTTACGGCTGGGGCGGGCGGCATGGCTGGCCGGTGAGTTTCTTCGTGGTGGCGCTGGTCGTCGTTGCCTATGCCGCCGCGGGGCTCGTCGCGCGGGCGCGGCGCTGAGATGTTTTCCGCCTTCATGCTCAACGCCTGGGCGGCGGGCCTCATCGTCGCGGTCACGGCGGGGGTGGTGGGGTTTTTCGTGGTGCTGCGC
>NZ_JFHO01000114.1:0-9671 GCF_000724705.2 Acidiphilium sp. JA12-A1 | reverse complement strand
CGGCGGCGTCGCCGGGCGGCACCAGCAGCCCGGCCTCGCCCACCACTTCCGGCAGGCCGCCCGCCCGTGTCGCGACCAGGGTGGCGCCGGCCGCCATCGCCTCCAGCGCGGTCAGGCCGAAGGGTTCGGGCCAGCGGCTCGGGACCGCGACGATCGCGGCGCCGGCCATCGCCGCCAGAACCTCGTCGTGCGGCCGGTAGCCGTCCCAGGCGATGCCGGCGGCGCCGGCGCGGGCCCGCATCTCGCGCACGAACGGGGTTTCCGGACTGTCCGGCCCGAAGCGGTCGCCGCCGATGATGCGGGCGGACCAGCCGGGCAGGCGCGGCAGGGCAGCGGCGCTGGCGGCGATGAAATCGGCGATGCCCTTGCCCTCGACGATGCGGCCGGCGAACAGGATTTCGCGCCGCCGCGCATCGGGAGGTGCCGGCAGTTCGGCGAGGGTGAGCGGGTTGTGCAGCGTGACGAGGCGGGCGGTGTCGGCAAGGCCGGTCGCGTAGCGGGCGCGCAGATGATCGGAGACGCAGACCACGGCGTGCAGGCGGCGCAGCGTGCCCGCCCGCGCCGCCGGGCTGGTGAGGCCGCGCATCGTCGTCGGTTCGTTGTGCAGGAACAGCATCACCCGGCTGCCGGGCAGCAGGCGCGCGGCAAGCCGGGCGAGGCGCGGCTGCTGGTGGATGTCGATGCTCGCCGGGCGGAGCCGCCGCAGCCGGCGCAGCACGCCGGCATTGTAGGCGAGCGGCGCGCGGAAGCGGACCGGATCGCAGGCAATACCGGGAAAGCCCGGCTCCGCGCAGGCGGCGCCGATGACCGAGGCACCGGTGGCGGCCGCGAGCCGCCGGACGACCAGCGCGATCGCGCCGGCCCGGCCGGGGGCAAAGGCTTCGCTGGCGGGCAGCACCATCGCGATGCCGCCGGCCGCATCCGGCTGGTTCAAGCCGATCGGACTTTCACGTAATCGCCGGGGGCATCGGCGAGGGCGGGGAGGGCGCCGTCGCCGGGTGTGCGGGCGGGAACCTCGCCGCGGCCCTGTGCGGCGATCCAGCGCTGCCAGTCCGGCCACCAGGAGCCGGCCACCTCGGTCGCGCCGGCGAACCAGTCCTCGGCGTTCGCCGGCAGGGTGGCGTTGACGAAATGGTTGTATTTGCCGCTGCCCGGCGGGTTGATCACGCCGGCGATATGGCCGGAGGCGGCGAGCACGAAGCGCTTCGGCCCGGCCATCAGCTGCGTCGCGCGGTAGGTGCTGGCCCAGGGGGCGATGTGGTCCTCGCGGCAGGAGAGGAAGTAGACCGGCACCTTGATCCGCCGGAGATCGACCGGCGTGCCGTCGAGGGTGATGGCGTCCGCCTGGCTCAGCAGGTTCTTCTGGTACATGTTGCGAAGGTAGAACGAGTGCATCGCCGCCGGCATGCGGGTGGAATCGGAATTCCAGTAGAGCAGGTCGAAGGGGAAGGTCTCGTTGCCGAGCAGATAGTTGTTGACCACGAAGCTCCAGATCAGGTCGTTCGAGCGGAGCATGTTGAAGGTGGTGGCCATCGCCGAGCCTTCGAGATAGCCGCGCCGGTTCATCCGGTCTTCCAGCGCGGCGAGCTGTTCCTCGTCGATGAAGACGCCGAGTTCGCCGACATCGGCGAAATCCGTCAGCGTGACGAGGAAGGTCGCGGACTTGATCCGGCTGTCGCGCCGGCGGGCCATCACCGCGAGGGTGGCGGCGAGCAGCGTGCCGCCGAGGCAGTAGCCGATCGCGTTCACCTGGCGCTCGCCGGTGGCCTGCTCGATCGCGTCGAGGGCGGCGAACACGCCGAGTTTCATGTAGTCGGCGAAATCCTTCTCGGCGAGGCGCTCGTCCGGGTTCACCCAGCTCGCGACGAAGACGGTGTGCCCCTGCTCGACGGCCCAGCGGATGAAGCTGTTCTTGGGCCGCAGGTCGAGGATGTAGAACTTGTTGATCCAGGGCGGGAAGATGACCAGCGGGGTCTTGTGCGCCGTCGTGGTCGCCGGGGCGTACTGGATCAGCTCCATCAGCTCGTTGCGGTAGACGACCTTCCCCGGCGTGACCGCGATGTTGCCGCCGACGCTGAAGGCCTCGGCGTCGGTCATGCGGATGTGCAGCTGGCCGCGCCCGGCCTCGAGATCGCGCAGCAGGTTCGACAGGCCGCGCAGCAGGTTTTCGCCGCCGGTCTCGGCGGTCTTGCGCAGGACCTGGGGGTTGGTCAGGGCGAAATTCGACGGGCTCATCGCGTCGACGAACTGGCGCGCGTAGAAATCGACCTTCTGCGCCGTCTTCGGATCGAGCCCGTCGACGCGGCGGACCACATCCTGCACGAAGCGGGCCGAGAGCAGGTAGCTCTGGCGGATGAAGTCGAAGATCTCGTTTTCCTTCCATTCCTCGTGCTGGAAGCGCTTGTCGCGCGGGTCCGGCGGCACCACCGGCTGGGTCTCGATTCCCATGATGCGGCGGGTCGAGTGCTGCCAGAGCGTGACGTAATCCTGCCAGAAGCCGATCTGCGCCTCGATCAGCGACGCGGGATTGGCCATCAGCCGGGCCATCATCTCCATGAACGCGCTGCCGATGTTGAGCGGATCGATCGCGACATCGGCCTCGTGCTGGCGTTGCAGCCATTCGGCCACGATGCGCTGCGATCGGGCCGCGATATCGGCCATGGTGCGGGAAAAAGCGGCGGGATCGGGAAGGTTTGGGGCTTCCGTCCGCGGATTTTGCTGTTCGGCCATCGACGCTCCTTCCGGCTCCGGGATGCAGGCGCTAAGGTTGGTGGCGCAAGCGAGGAGCCGAAGTGACCTATAGCCAGATTCCGCCCACCCCTGAAACCCCGAGTCGAATCGTCGCCGTAATGGCCGCGCTCGCGGTGATCGCGCTGTCGGGCTGCGCGGCCTACAGCCCGGCGGCGCTGCTGCACCGCTACGAGGGCGGGGTGATCAGCTCGGGGCCGCCGCCCGCGCCGGGGCTCGATTCGCCCTGGCCGAACCTGGCTTCGGTGCCGCCGCGGCCGACATCGATTTCCCCCGCCGATCAGGCGGCGCTGCGCGGACGGCTGGAGGCGGCGAATCGCGGCCAGAACCTCATGGCTGGCCATGAGCCGCCAGCCCCCGCCGCGGCGCCGCCGCCGCCTTCCGTGCCGCCGCTGCGTCTCGGCTTCCGGCCGCGCGAAGCCGTGCTGTCGCCGGCGCAGATCGCGCTGCTGGGCGCGTTCGCGGCGCGCCGCGCCGGGCGCCCCATTGCCGCAATCGGGTTCGCGCCAGGGCGTGATCCGGCCGGCTTGCGGCTCGCCCTTCTGCGCGCGACGGCGATCGCCAACGCGCTCGAGGTCGCCGGCGTGCCGGCGGCAGACATTCGCCTCGAAGCGCTCGCCAGCGGTCGCGGCGGTGCGGCACAGATGTTATACCCCCGCCACAAACCCACCACACCGGACGCTCAGGACCGATCATGACCGAGGAATTTCACCGCATCCGCCGCCTTCCACCCTATGTCTTCGCGGAGGTGAACCAGGCGAAGGCGGCCGCGCGCAACCGGCGCGAGGACATCATCGACCTCGGCATGGGCAATCCCGACAGCGCGACGCCGCCGCATATCGTGGCCAAGCTGGTCGAGACCGTGGCCGACCCGCGCAGCCACCGCTATTCCACCAGCAAGGGCATTCCCGGCCTGCGGCGCGCGCTTGCCGCGTATTACGACCGCCGCTTCGGCGTGAAGCTGAACCCGGAGACCGAGGTGATCGCCACACTCGGCTCGAAGGAGGGGCTGGCCAACCTCGCCAACGCGATCACCTCGCCGGGCGACACGATCCTGGTGCCCAACCCGTCCTACCCGATCCACCAGTTCGGCTTCATCATCGCCGGGGCCTCGGTGCGCTCGGTGCCGGCCACGCCGGATGACGAGATGCTGCGCGCGCTCGACCGCGCGGTGCGGCACTCGGTGCCGAAGCCGACCGCGCTGATCGTGAATTTTCCTTCAAATCCAACGGCGTATCTGGCGACGCTGGATTTCTACAAGGAAATCGTCGCGTTCGCCCGCAAGCACGAGATCTTCATCCTGTCCGATCTCGCCTATGCCGAGATCTATTTCGAGGGCGAGCCGCCGCCCTCGGTGCTGCAGGTCGAGGGGGCGAAGGACATCACGGTGGAATTCACCTCGATGTCGAAGACCTATTCGATGCCGGGCTGGCGCATGGGCTTCGCCGCCGGCAATCCGCGGCTGGTCGCGGCGCTCGCGCGCATGAAGTCCTATCTTGACTACGGCGCCTTCACGCCGATCCAGGTCGCGGCGACGGCGGCGCTGAACGGGCCGCAGGACTGCGTCGAGCAGATGCGCACGCTCTACCGCGAACGGCGCGACGTGCTGATCAAGGGACTCGCGCAGGCAGGCTGGGACGTGCCGAGCCCGGCGGGGTCGATGTTCGCCTGGGCGCCGATTCCGGAGCGCTTCGCGCATCTCGGCTCGGTCGATTTCGCGAAGCTGCTGCTCGAGCGCGCCAAGGTCGCGGTCGCGCCGGGGATCGGCTTCGGCGAGTATGGCGATGGCCATGTCCGCATCGCGCTCGTCGAAAATACCCATCGGCTCCGGCAGGCGGTGCGGAACATCCGCGCCTTCATGGCACCGGGCAATGCGCCCAACCAGCAGGAGAGCGTCTCGGCATGAATGGTGAACTGTCGGTCGGGATCGCCGGGCTGGGGACGGTCGGCGCCGGGGTCGTGCGGCTGTTGCAGGAGAATGCGGCGATCATCGCCGCGCGGGCCGGGCGGCCGGTGCGCGTGGTGGCGGTGTCCGCGCGGGACCGGACGCGGGATCGCGGGGTGTCGCTCGAGGGTATCCGCTGGGTCGAGGACCCGCTGGTGCTCGCCACCGATCCGGCCGTGGATGTCGTCGTCGAGCTCATCGGCGGTGCTTCAGGTGCCGCGCGGGACCTGGTCGAGGCGGCCCTGGCCGCGGGCAAGCCGGTGGTGACGGCGAACAAGGCGCTGATCGCGCAGGCGGGCGGCGACCTCGCGGGGTTGATCCGCGGCGGGCCGGGCATCCGCTTCGAGGCGGCGGTGGCGGGCGGCATTCCCGTCATCAAGGCGCTGCGCGAGGGGCTCGGCGCCAACCGGATCGCCAGCGTGTCCGGCATCTTCAACGGCACCTGCAACTACATGCTCACGCGGATGCGCGACGAGAAGATGGAGTTCGCCGACGTGCTCGCCGAGGCCCAGGCGCTCGGCTATGCCGAGGCCGACCCCTCGGCCGATATCGACGGGGTGGATACCGCCCACAAGCTGGCGATCCTCGCGGCCATCGCCTTCGGCCGCCAGGTGGATTTCGGGGCGGTGCATGTCGAGGGCATCCGCCGGATCAGCGCGGTGGATATCGCCTTCGCCGACGAGCTCGGCTACCGGATCAAGCTGCTCGGCATCGCCCGCGCGAGCGAGGCCGGAATCGAGACCCGCGTGCATCCGGCGATGGTGCCGGAGAACTCGGCGCTGGCGAAGGTGGATGGCGTGAACAACGCGGTCGTGATCAGCGGCGAGCCGGTGGGCGATATCGTGATCCAGGGGCGCGGCGCCGGGGCGGGGCCGACCGCCTCGGCCGTGGTGGCCGACCTGATCGACCTTGCCCGCGGCCGGCAGACGCCCATGCTCGGCATGGCGCCCGATGCGCTGCGCAGCGAGGCCTCGGTGCCGATGGCGGCGCATCGCGGGGCCTATTGCCTGCGGCTGATGGTGCTGGATCAGCCCGGCGTGATCGCCGATGTCACCGCGGTGCTGCGCGATCACGGCATCTCGCTGGAAACGATGCTCCAGCGCGGCCGCAGCCCGGGCGATGTGGTGCCGGTGGTGATCATCACCCATGAGACTGACGAGGCCGCGATGGCGGCGGCGCTGGTGCAGATCGCCGCACTGCCGGCGGTGCAGGAGCCGCCGGCGCTCATCCGCATCGAACAGGCCTGATCGACGCTCGACCCGCAGGAGACCGCGAAGATGGACAACGCCAAGACCCCGGCCCAGTCGGACCGTAACCTCGCCCTCGAACTCGTGCGCGTCACGGAAGCCGCCGCGCTCGCGGCCTCGGCCTGGATCGGCCGGGGCGACAAGAACAGCGCGGATGGCGCCGCGGTCGGCGCGATGCGCCAGGCGTTCAACGCGGTCGCGATCGACGGTCTCGTCGTGATCGGCGAGGGCGAGATGGACGAGGCGCCGATGCTCTATATCGGCGAACGCGTCGGCGCCGGCGGACCGGAGATGGACATCGCCGTCGATCCGCTCGAGGGCACGACCATCGCCGCCAAGGGCGCGCCGAACGCGATCGCGGTGATCGCGCTGGCGGAGCGCGGCAACTTCCTGCACGCGCCGGATATCTACATGGACAAGATCGCGGTTGGTCCCGATCTGCCCGAGGGGGTGGTGGCGCTGGATGCGCCGGTTGAGGAAAATCTCCGCAACCTCGCCCGCGCCAAGCGGTGCGACATTTCCGACCTGATGGTCTGCACGCTGGAGCGCGAGCGCCATGCCGAGCTGATCGCGCGGTGCCGCGAGGCCGGCGCGCGGATCACCCTGATCGGGGATGGCGACGTTTCGGGCGTGATCGCGGTGGCGCAACCCGAGGCCGGGATCGACATCTACATGGGCTCGGGCGGCGCGCCGGAGGGCGTTCTCGCCGCGGCCGCGCTGCGCTGCACCGGCGGGCAGATGCAGGGACGGCTGCTGTTCGAGGACAGCTCGCAGATCGACCGGGCGAAGGGCATGGGCATCGCCGATCCGTCGCGGCTCTACCAGGTTCACGAAATGGCGGCGGGCAACGTGATGTTCGCGGCGACCGGCGTGACCACCGGCCCGATGCTGCGCGGCGTGCGGCGGTATGCGACCGGCGCGGTGACGCACTCGATCGTGATGCGGTCGAAATCCGGCACCGTCCGCTATATCGAGGCGCATCACAACTTCCAGACCAAGCCGTGGACGCCGGCCTGAACGGGGCGGCGCCGGCTTTCGGGGTCGAACGCAGCCTGACCGGCCGGCGCTGGCTCTGGCGCCCGGCCGCGGACCGCACGGCGCAGGCCATCGCCCAGCGCTGCGGCGTGCCGGAGGTGATCGGCCGGCTGCTCGCCGGGCGCGGCGTGATGCCGGATCATGCCGCGGATTTCCTCGAGCCGACGCTGCGCGCCTATCTGCCCGATCCCTCGGCGCTGACCGACATGGATGCCGCGGCGGCGCGGATCGCCGATTCAGTGCAGCGCGGCGCGACCATCGCGATCTTTGGCGATTACGATGTCGACGGCGCCTGTTCGGGCGCGCTCATGGCGCTGGGCCTTGGGGAACTTGGCGCGACGACCATCAATTACGTGCCGGATCGGCTCCGCGAGGGCTACGGGCCGAACGCGCCGGCGCTGCGGGCGCTTGCCGGGCAGGGGGCGGAACTGGTCGTCTGCGTCGATTGCGGAACGGCGGCGCATGAGGCGCTCGCGGCGCTCGACGGCCGGGCGGATGCCATCGTTCTCGACCATCACAAGAGCGAGGGGGCTCCGCCCGCCATCGTGGCGACGGTGAACCCGAACCGCGCTGACGATGCGTCGGGCCTCGGCAACGTTTGCGCGGCGACGATCAGCTTCCTCACCCTCGTCGCCGTGCAGCGCGAACTTCGCCGGCGGGGCTTCTTCGCGACGCGGCGCGAGATCGACCTGCTGTCGATGCTCGACCTCGTCGCGCTTGCGACGGTCTGCGACGTGATGCCGCTCACCGGCCTTAACCGCGCGCTGGTGACCCAGGGGCTGAAGGTGATGGCGCGGCGGGAACGGCCGGGAATCGCGGCATTGCTCGACGTCGCGCAGGTGAGGGAGGCGCCGGGCACGATGACTTGCGGCTTCGCGATCGGCCCGCGGATCAACGCCGCCGGCCGCATCGCCGAGGCGGATCTCGGGCTGCGCACGCTGCTCGCCGCCGAGCCGGCGACGGCGATGGTGCTGGCGCGCCGCCTCGACGAGATCAACCGCGAGCGCCAGGCGGTGGAGGCCGGGCTGCTGGACGAGGCGATGACCGACGCCGAGGCCCAGTTCGCCGCCGGGGCGCCGGTCGCGCTGGTTGCCGGCGAGCAATGGCATCCGGGCGTGGTCGGCATTGTCGCCGGCCGGATCAAGGAAACCTTCAACCGTCCGGCCCTGGTCGCGGGAATCGCGGAGGGCAGGGCGGTGGGCTCTGGCCGCTCGGTGCCGGGGGTCGATCTCGGCAGCGCGATCATCGCCGCGCGCGAGGCGGGGCTGCTGATCAAGGGCGGCGGCCACGCCATGGCCGCGGGTTTCACGGTGGAAGCCGGGCGGATCGAGGCGCTGCGCGGCTTCCTCGCAGAGCGGTTGGCGGTGGCCGCGACGCTGCCGGACGCGGCCGATCTGCCGATCGAGGGCATGGCGGCGGTCGGCGGGATCGATGAGGCGCTCGCCGCGGCGATCGGCCGCGTCGGGCCGTTCGGCGCCGGCAACGAGGAGCCGGTGTTCGTGGTGCCGCGGGCGCGGGTCCTGCGGGCGGACCGCATCGGCCGGAACGAGGCGACGATCCGCGCCTTCGTCGAGGGCGAGGCCGGTGGCCGGCTGAAGACGATCCTGTTCCGCGCCGGAGACGGCGACCTTGCGGCCGCGCTGGCCCGTCCGGGCGGCGCACCGCTCAATCTTGCAGGTCACATCCGCGCGGAACAATGGAATGGCAGAACCTCGGTCAGCCTGATCCTGATCGACGCCGCTCCCGCTTGACCTGCCCCCACCACTCGGCTACCCACGCTTTCAGAAAGTCCCGTTCGTCTAGAGGCCTAGGACGTCGCCCTCTCACGGCGATAACAGGGGTTCGAATCCCCTACGGGACGCCACTTGCGATGGATCTGGGCACCGTCAATCGCACTGGGTTCATGATCCCGCCCGATGGCTGCTGCCAGGGCTGAACGCGGACCGTTGATGCTCACGGTGCCGATCTTCACCATCATTTTGCTGACGAACATCCGCAGATAGGCTTTCCGGAACACCGGATCGTCGTTGTGCATCGCCTGTCTCATGACTGATCGGCCCCCAAGCGCCAGACACTGCGCCGCCGCCATGGCCGGAGGTGAAATTGCACCAACCCTCAACCCGGACCACTCTCATGTTCGCCATTTCAAGCTGCAGGCAAGAGATTTCTTCTGCTTGCTGATGAGCAAGCAAGCGGTTCGGTTTGACTGCGACTGGGTAAGGCTGGAGGCGCAATCCCGAAACGACGGTAGATCATCCTCTGATACGCGGATTGGAACCGCAGGACCTGATGCGTCGTGGAGCTGCCTCGGTCTAGGGACCAGCGTCGGAAAGTCCCGGCTGATAGTGGCTGCGAGGGTTCTCCGGCCGTGACCGCGCCTCCAGCCTTGCCCGGCTGCAGATGGGTTTGATCAGTGTGGGCACCTCCCGGGTATGCTTCGAATATCCGATTGTTCAGCCGGCCGCGATTTCGGCCTTCCGTGCGATGGCCCAGATAAAGCCGGCCAACTCGCGGGCAATCGCGGTGGTGACGACATTGGCCTGCTTGCCGGTATGGGTCAGGCGGCGATAACGCCGACAGAGGCGCAACTGCGCCTTCCAGGCGATCTCGCGGATCGGCCGGGGCAATCCTTCCTGGCGCAACAGCAATTCCCGGCTGACCCGGGCGGGATGTCGGTAACTCCAGGCCGCCTCGAT